>NZ_WMDN01000033.1:0-25025 GCF_021236965.1 Photobacterium carnosum
ATATTTGCTGCTGACAACCTTATTTTTACCATTTCATTTCGTTCGCTCAATCATTAATCTATAACGTCAAATTATGACAAATAAAACAGCTTTCATTATAGATACCGTTTATTTTTGACATATTCCAACAACAAAAAAACGCCTTAGCACGTTAATGCTAAGGCGTTAATTAATCATAATTCGTTATTTTAAGCGCTCATTTTTTAATTATGCTTGTTTAGCAACAATCTTATCGTCTTCTACTGACAGTACGATTGGTTTACCTGGCATAAATTTACCTGATAGCAAATCTTGTGCTAACGGATTCTCAATATATTGCTGTATGGCACGTTTTAATGGACGCGCACCAAATACAGGATCAAAACCAGCATCAGAAATTAACTCTAAAGCACTCTCTTCAACCTCTAACTGGAAATCTTTCTCCGCTAAACGTTTTTCCAAGCGCGCAAGCTGAATTGAAGCAATATGTTTAATGTTATCTTTACCCAGCGGATGAAACACGACGGTCTCATCAATACGGTTAATAAACTCAGGACGGAAATGTTGTCCAACCTCTTCCATCACTAATGCTTTAATACCTTCGTAATCCAAACTACCGAAGTGTTCTTGAATTCGACCAGAACCCAAGTTCGAGGTCATAATGATTACCGTATTACGGAAATCAACCGTGCGACCTTGACCATCAGTTAGACGTCCATCATCTAATACCTGTAATAGAATATTAAATACATCAGGATGCGCTTTTTCGACTTCATCAAGCAAAATAACGGAATATGGGCGGCGGCGAACAGCTTCAGTTAAATAACCACCTTCTTCATAACCCACATAACCTGGAGGCGCACCCACTAAACGTGCCACTGAGTGTTTTTCCATAAACTCAGACATGTCGATACGTACCATTGCATCTTCACTATCAAACATAAAGTTCGCCAGTGATTTACATAGCTCAGTTTTACCAACACCTGTTGGGCCTAAGAATAAGAATGAACCAATTGGTCGTTGTGGATCAGATAAACCGGCACGACTACGACGAATCGCGTTGGCTACTGCCTCAACCGCTTCTTCTTGTCCAATAACACGATTATGTAATTCATCTTCCATACGTAATAATTTATCACGCTCGCCTTCAAGCATCTTCGCAACCGGAATACCCGTTGCTTTAGAAAGCACATCAGCAATTTCAACATCGGTTACTTTATTTTTTAGTAACGTCATATCTTGCATTTCAGCTTGAGCGGCTAAATCCAGTTGCTTTTCAAGTTCAGGGATACGCCCGTACTGTAATTCTGACATGCGATTTAAATCACCCGCACGACGCGCGATTTCAACATCAGTACGCGCTTGCTCAAGTTCAGTTTTAATATGCTGAGTACCTGACAATGAGGCTTTTTCTGCATTCCAGACTTCTTCAAGCTCAGAATATTCGCGTTCTTTAATGTCTAATTCTTCAAGCAAGTTACTCAAGCGCTTTTGGCTTGCATCATCACTTTCTTTTACTAATGCTTGCTGTTCAATCTTTAATTGAATAATGCGACGTTCTAAACGATCCATAGATTCAGGTTTAGAGTCAATTTGCATACGAATACTGGAAGCCGCTTCATCAATCAGATCAATCGCTTTATCGGGTAATTGACGATCTGAAATATAACGATGTGATAACGTTGCTGCCGCTACAATCGCAGGATCGGTAATTTCAACATGATGGTGAAGCTCATAACGCTCTTTTAAACCACGCAAGATAGCAATGGTATCTTCAACGCTTGGCTCATCCACCAGCACTTTTTGAAAACGACGTTCTAACGCTGCATCTTTCTCTAGATACTGACGGTATTCATTTAAGGTTGTCGCACCAACACAATGTAATTCACCACGCGCTAAGGCAGGTTTAAGCATATTACCCGCATCCATTGAGCCTTCGCCTTTACCCGCACCGACCATGGTATGGATTTCATCAATAAACAATATAATACGACCATCTTCTTGAGACAGTTCATTTAATACGGCTTTTAAACGCTCTTCAAATTCACCACGAAATTTAGCACCCGCAATCAACGAACCCATATCTAATGATAATACCCGCTTGTCACGTAAGCCTTCAGGCACCTCACCGTTAACAATACGTTGAGCTAACCCTTCAACAATCGCCGTTTTACCGACACCAGGTTCACCAATGATCACGGGGTTGTTTTTAGTACGACGCTGTAAGACTTGAATGGTACGACGAATTTCATCATCACGACCAATCACAGGATCTAACCGACCTTGTTCTGCACGCTCGGTTAAATCGATAGTGTATTTACTTAATGCTTGGCGATTGTCTTCTGCGTTTTGATCATCAATTTTCTGACCACCACGAATTTGATCGACCGCTTTACTTATTTGATCTGCTTTTAAACCCAACTCACGTAATAAATTACCCAATGGGCCTTTATCGTTATCAACGGCAGCGAGGATAAATAATTCAGATGAAATAAACTTGTCATTACGTTTTTGTGCCAGCTTGTCACACATATTAAGTAATGCGCCCATGCTATTAGATAGCTGAACTTCACCACCAATACCAGTCACTTTTGGAATACGCTCTAATATCTCACTCAAGCGTGAACGCAACTGAGTAGAATCCACATTCAAAAGGGTGAGTAAAGGTCGGACAGTACTGCCTTCTTGGTTTAATAACGCAACCATAAGATGAGCAGGTTCAATATATTGATGATCACGTCCTAATGCTAATGACTGTGCATCAGAAATTGCTGCTTGGAATTTACTGGTAAATCGGTCAAGACGCATAGGTCCCCCAATAATAAATTTAATAACCTGTTACTAGTTATATGGTAGTTAATGGGCGTTTTTCAAGGCTATGAAAGCGCAAAATAATGCTGCAAAAAAAGCGGGTATATTGTTAGCCAATATACCCGCTTATTATTTGTGATGATTACGGTAAGATTAACGCAGCCAAATTAATGAGGCTTGGCGTCCAGTGACCGCTTGACGACGATAAGAATAAAACAACTCATCGTTATTGAACGTACAGTACTCACCACCATAAATAGCGTTGATACCGTGCTGTTGTAATCGTTGTCGCGCCAATAAATATAAATCAGCTAACCACTTATCACCATGAGCGATAAATGCATCAGCAGCATTGGCGTTAACATCAATAAACTGCTGTCGCACTTCATTGCCAACTTCAAACGCTGTTGGACCAATTGCCGGCCCCATCCATGCCATAATATCAGCCGCAGGACAGGTAAACTTAGCAATGGCGTTATCAATCACTCCAGCAGCAAGTCCCCGCCACCCAGCATGAACAGCAGCCACTTCAGTTCCTTGCTTATTACACAATAGAACAGGCAAACAGTCAGCCGTCATGATGGCACAGGCTAAACCAGGCTCACGGGTAAAGCTACCGTCAGCATCGATAAGATCGGTTAACGGCGCAGTGACATCAATCACAATCGAGCTGTGAATTTGATTCAACCACGCAGGCTCTGCAGTTAACCAACAATGCTGTTTCAATAATTGACGATTTATCAGCACTGAACTGACATCATCCCCAACGTGCAATCCCAAATTGAGAGTATCGTAAGGTACAGAACTGACACCGCCGAAACGGGTTGTACTGACCGTTAATACATTCTCTGGAGCAGGCCAGTTAGGAATGATGGTTCGCATTAATAGATATCTTCGTTATTTTCAACGGTATCTTTACGTAGAATATCAATCATCGCTACCATGTCGTTAGGTAATGGTGCATGCCATTCCATTAACTCACCCGTAATCGGATGTGATAGACGCAGCATACGTGCGTGCAATGCTTGACGATCAAATGAACGTAATGCATGAATAAATTCATCAGATGCATGACGTGGCGGACGAGGACGACCACCATAAATCACATCACCAATCAATGGATGACTCATGTATGACATGTGTACACGAATTTGGTGAGTACGACCTGTTTCTAGACGTAATACAATACGTGTATGTTCACGGAAACGCTCAGCAACACGGTAATGGGTGATTGCATCTTTACCCAATTCATGGACTGCCATACAGATACGTTTGGTTGCATGACGACCGATAGGTTTTTCAATCGTACCACCGCCAGTCATTTGACCCATGGCAATAGCTTCATATTCACGCGTGATATGGCGTTTTTGTAGTGCACGCACTAAACGTGTTTGTGCTTGAATAGTTTTCGCAACAACCATTAAGCCAGTCGTGTCTTTATCCAAACGGTGCACAATACCTACACGCGGTACTTCTGCTAATGCTGGGTAATGATATAACAATGCATTTAACACTGTACCATCAGGAGTACCAGCACCTGGGTGAACCACAAAATCACGTGGTTTATTGATCACCAGAATATCGTCATCTTCATAAACAACATCAAGTGGAAGGTCTTGCGCAATCCAACGCAATTCATCTTCAATTTCAGCTTGAATGAAAAGTTCTTCGCCACCCATCATTTTTGAACGTGGTTTGTTGTCAATTTTACCGTTTACTGAAACCATGTCCTTTAGAATCCACTCTTTGATACGAGAGCGGGAATAATCGGGATGTAATTCAGCAATAACCTGATCAAGGCGCTTACCTAGTTGGCTTTCGCTAACTGTACTTGTTAATTCTATTTGCTGTGCCATAACGAACTTTTTTAAAAAGCGTGAGACTAATTGTCATACGCTGCGTAAAATGTACCAAGCTTAATAAAACGATGCTTGATGTAAATTAATATAATGTCATTGTATCTGTTAACGGCTCAGTCCGTAATGGATCGAGCAAAATAAAATTTTTTTCAAGGAAACTGACGCCGTAATGAAACGCCTGACAATATCGACTTTTCTAGCTGTAGCCTTGCTTTCAGGCTGTTCCAGTACTGAGAAAGTCATTCCTGATGTTCCACCATCAGACTTATATTCTACTGCCCAGCAAGCATTGCAGAGCGGTAATTGGAACAATGCTATCGAGCGCTTAGAAGCAATGGACTCTCGTTATCCATTTGGCGCTTACTCAAATCAAGTTCAATTAGATTTGATCTATGCCTACTACAAGAATGATGATCTACCGTTATCTCAAGCCACTATTGCGCGTTTTTTACGCTTAAACCCAACCCATCCACAAGCTGATTGGGTTTATTATATGCGTGGTTTAACGCATATGGCACAAGATCGTAGCTTTATGCATGACATGTTCAATGTTGATCGTTTTGATCGTGATCCAACCCCTTCACGCCAAGCATTCCGCGATTTTAAATACTTACTAGAACGCTTCCCTGATAGTCAGTATGACGCAGATGCGAAAGCGCGTATGGTTTTTTTGAAAAACCAACTTGCTGAGTATGATCTCGCTGTTGCAGATTTCTATGTTCGTCGAGAAGCATGGATTGCAGCCATTAACCGTTGCCAACAAGTTCAACGCTTATATCCAGACACTGGTGCTGCCCGTAAATCATTGCTACTTGAAAAAACAGCTTACGCTAAATTAAAACTGGACAAAGAAGTCTCACGTACGGAAGCAGTGATTAAACTTAATCCAGTAAAATAACACCTAAAAATACACCTATAAAAAATGGCAGCTCAATAAGCTGCCATTTTTATAAATTATGTTAACAACAATTATTTACTTCAACGAATAACGTCGTAATGACGACAAATCACTTCCTTGAACAAAAAACGTTCAACAGAATGAAATTAAACGTATTTATTCCCTAGTCAGCGTTAGCTACCAGCAAAAAACCTTGATCCATACTGCCTTAAACCATCACTAAACCTCAAGCTTTTTTTAGACACTTTTTTGCAACAAACCCACGTTGATCACATTTTTTTTGCTGAAAATTCATTAACCCCAATAATGTGACACAGATCACATTATAAGTTGGTATTTTTAGTAATCTGAACTTAACCCAACGAAGGGTAGCAAACGAGGAAGATAAATATGACATTAGAAATCACTGGCAAAAACATCGATATCACCCCGGCTATCCGTGAGCGTTTTGAATTTAAATTCAATAAGTTAGAAAAACTTCAGGTGCCACTAATCAAAAAACACGTCATGATTAGTAAAGAACCAAACAAGCTATTTAAAATTGAAGCATCTATTGGTATTGCTGGAGGAAAGTTGGTCGCTTCTGCAGAACACGAAGACTTGTTTGGTGCGATCACTGAATTATATCAAAAGTTAGATCGCCAACTGAAGAAACAAGCTCACAAACCAAATGCACGCCGTGCAAGTCATAGTGAAAAACCAACACAAGCTGAAGCTGAAGATACAGCTGAGTATGATGACGAAGTAGAATTTGATGAAGCATAATCGTTAACGATTAAGAGGATTTAAAACAGCCCTGCCGATGCAGGGCTTTGTGCTTGACAAAAAAAATCACCCTGCCTAATGTGGATTACACTGTTAATACGATAATATGCCGCTTTCATATTCAAGAAAGCCGATCATAATAAGGATCGCTATGACCGATAATACACTTTCTTCATTGGATGATATTCGCCGCAATGTCACTCGCATCGATAATACACTGTTAGCTCTTTTGGCTGAGCGCCGCACGTTAAGCCTTGAAGTAGCAAAAAGTAAAATTAGCACCGCTAAACCTATACGCGACCAAGCCCGTGAACAAACATTATTATTGCGTCTTATTGATACAGCTAAAGAATATCAGCTAGATCCGTTATATGTGACCCAAATTTTTCACACCATTATTGAAGATTCCGTTCTGTTTCAGCAGGCTTATTTACAGCGCTTAGTCAATCCTGAAAACGCCTTACCAACGGCACGAGTCTCCTTCTTAGGCGCAAAAGGCTCTTACTCGCACCTAGCCAGTCGTAATTATTTTAGCCGTAAACAAACCCAATTAGTCGAAATCAGTTGTTCATCATTTCGAGATATTGTTAATGAAGTCGAAACTGGTCATGCAGATTATGGTGTACTCCCCATAGAAAACACCAGTTCAGGCTCAATCAATGAAGTCTATGACCTATTACAGCACACCAGTTTATCGATTGTAGGAGAAATTACCCAACCGATAGAACATTGCTTATTAACTGCAGTTGATACTCAATTGGAACATATTGATACCCTTTACTCCCATCCCCAGCCACATCAACAATGCAGCGAATTCCTCCATGGGATGGGGAAAATTGATCAACAATATTGCTCAAGTACTGCCGATGCAATGCAGACCGTAGCAGATCTGCAACTGCCGAATATCGCCGCTATTGGTAATGCGTCTAGTGGTGAAATCTATGGTTTAACCCCAATAAAAACCAATATTGCCAACCAACAACAAAACTTTACCCGCTTTATTGTTGTTGCCCGTAAACCGGTTAGCGTCAATTCATTGATTCCCGCTAAAACAACCTTAATTATGTCAACAGCACAAACGGTGGGCTCACTCGTTGAATGTTTACTAGTACTTCGTAATGCAAACATCAACATGACTAAACTTGAATCTCGCCCTGTTATTGGTAATCCATGGGAAGAAATGTTTTATATGGATGTCGAAATTAATTTAAAAGATCCATTAATGCAGCAGATATTAAAAGACCTCACTCGTTTAACCCGCTTTGTTAAAGTCTTAGGTTGTTATCCAAGTAAAAACGTCACCCCAACAGAGGTTGAGTTCATCGAGTAATATCAGCCCAAATAACGTCTAATTATCATCATTAAAAAAGCCGACCTTCATTATATTAATGTGGTCGGCTTTTTTGTAATCATGTTACTAGGCTTCAAGCCCTTTATTTACGTCGAGTTGAATCATTCGCCTGTCTAAGTAGTCCTTGGCTCTCGACTAAAAAATATTGGGCATAATCACCAAACCAATGCTCAACCTGTCCAAAAGCTTGTTTAAAGGCGGCTTTATCTTGGCGCTCTAACATTGCAATCGCTTCGCCAAAACGTTGATGGAAGCGTTTGATCATCGCTAAGTTCTGAGGCGCTGACATAATAATATCCGCATACAACTGCGCATCTTGCGCAAATAGTCGCCCAACCATGGCAAGTTCTAAACGATAAATCGGCGAGCTTAGTGACATCAATTGTTCTATTTTTGGGTCTTCTTCTGCTAAATGAACCCCATAAACAAATGATGTAAAATGACGTAAAGCCTGAATAAGAGTCATGCCCTGATCATGCTCAATCGCACTAATACGATTTAATGATGCCCCCCAAATCTGAATTTGTTCCAATAACCATTGGTAACATTCAGGCTGACGACCATCACAATAAACAACCACTTGTTTAGCTAAACTTGGAATCTCTGGACCAAACATAGGATGTAAACCAACAACCGGTCCTTGATGAATATCTAACATTGCTTGTAGTGGACCACTTTTTACAGAGGTTAAATCAGTAAGAATACAATCTTTTGGTAAGTTAGCTAACTTAGCGATAATCGCTTCCGTCATATGAATAGGAACGGATACCACCACCATTCCCGCATCATGCAATATCTCATCCGCTCGATGCCAATCATCACTGCCTAAAATACGGACTTGATAACCCGATAACTCAAACATCCGTTGAAATAGCTGCCCTAATTGTCCATGACCACCGACAATAACGATTGGACGTAATTGAGGATTAAGACACTTAAAACCAGAATCATTTTCACTTGAATACGATTCTCGCATGGTTCGTCGTAACACATCCTCAATCAGATCTGCAGGCACGCCTTTTGATTCAGCTTCTTGACGACGAGATGCCAACATTGCAGCTTCACGATCAGGGGCATAAATAGGCAATCCATGCTTACTTTTAACCACCCCGACTTGTTCAACTAACGCTAAACGGCGCGCTAGTAGCTCCACCATTTGACGATCAACATCGTCTATTTGATCTCTTAATATGCTTAACTCAGCAACCATGACTTTTGACATCCGTATTTATCCAACTGCAACTATAATGCAAAGGGTTATTTAATTCTATTTTGTAAAAACGGCACTAACTCTTGGTGGGCTTTCCGCAATAATTGTTCTGTCGCTTCCCAACTAATACACGCATCAGTAATGGATACTCCATAAGCCATATCTTGTAATGGTAAATCCGCACTTTGATTACCTTCATTAAGATGACTTTCAATCATTAAACCAATAATTGAACGGTTTCCTTCTCGAATTTGATGAATAACATCCGTCGCTACCAATGGCTGTCGCTGGTAATCTTTAAGAGAGTTAGCATGGCTACAGTCTATCATTAACGACGGTGTAAGGCCTGCCGCTGCCATTTCTGTTTCACATTCAGCCACCGACACCGAATCATAATTAGTTTGTTTACCGCCACGTAAAATAACATGACCATCAGGATTACCTTGCGTGGCAAGTAATGCCACCTGTCCATTTGGGTTGATCCCCATAAACTTATGTCCAGAAGCTGCCGCTTGCATTGCATTAATCGCAGTCGCTAAACTGCCATCGGTGCCATTTTTAAACCCAACAGGCATCGATAATCCACTTGCCATCTCGCGGTGAGTTTGTGATTCCGTAGTACGAGCGCCAATGGCTGACCAGCTAAATAAATCGCCTAAATATTGCGGACTAATAGGATCCAGCGCTTCTGTGGCAACAGGAATACCGTCTTCAACTAAATCAATCAACAATTGACGTCCAATATGCAGCCCTTCTTCAATTTCAAACGAATCATCAAGGTAAGGGTCGTTGATTAATCCTTTCCAACCAACAGTCGTCCGCGGTTTTTCAAAATAAACGCGCATCACAATATAGAGTTGATCATCAAGCTCAGCAGCGAGGGTTTTTAGTTTTTGAGCATATGTTTTTGCTTGTTCTACATCATGAATCGAGCACGGTCCACAGACCACCAATAAACGGTGATCATGATGATGAATAATATCAGCAATCGTTTGACGTGATTGCTCAATAAATACCAGCGCTGTATTTGATACCGCCATTTTATGTTTCAATTGTAAGGGGGTAATTAACACGGATTCTTCTGCAATATGAATATTGTTTAAGCCATCTTTTTCCATCGGTCATCTCTGCCTGTTATAGATATCCTTTCACCAACATAACAACTCCATCATCATCATTGCAACAACTCGTAAACATAGAATGCCATTTGTAAACATTTATTTACAAATGGCATTCTATTTCTATCCTTTCCGTTTTTATAATCTGTCTTATTTTAACCGTTATTAAATTACAAACGAGGCTCCATGGTGCCATAGCGTTCAAAGCCTTGTTGCCATTTAGTGAGATATAAACCTTCTTGCTGACGGCGATATTCACAGATACCCCACTTCACTTTTCCTTGTTCACCTAACTTAAAAATATGCTCTAAACTGCAATATTGATCTAATCCTTGCTGGTAGCCTTGTTGATAACTGCCATAATCTAATGTCATTGTTGAATCATATTTTTTAGTGATTACGTCTAAATTGTCATGCGATAATTTTTCACTACCAGCAATACCGTTATAAAAGCCTAATTGATGAAAGTCACCATTGGTCACTAATTTTTTTTGTGTCACACAACCCGTCATTAAAGCTCCAATTACCACGGTAAATAAGACCTTTTTTATCATTATCAATTCCTTTTAGAAAAATACATCAACGTCTATACCACATTAAAAGCGTGCTTATATTAACAAATATCGATAGAAGTTATTGTTGAACACTAATGCATATCACATTCATAACATTATCTTAAGAAGCTAAAAATTGAAACTATTACACTGGTTGGCAGCAGAAATAATGCGATCCCTTTTAATTGAGTCACACATTAGATAACGAGGATATATATGGCGTGGTTTTTACTTTGTGTTGCCGCCCTACTTGGCGGCTATTTTATTTACGGTAGCTTTATTGAAAAAGTCTTTGGCGTAAACGCTAATCGTCAAACTCCCGCTTATACCAAGCAAGACGGGGTTGATTATGTTCCCATGTCTAACAACAAAGTCTATTTAGTTCAGCTCTTAAACATTGCCGGCGTTGGCCCTATATTTGGTCCCATTATGGGGGCGTTATATGGCCCAGCAGCCATGCTATGGATTGTACTTGGTTGTATTTTTGCAGGGGCCGTCCACGATTATTTCTCCGGCATGCTTTCAGTTCGTAACGGTGGCGCATCAGTCCCCACATTAACAGGACGCTACTTGGGTAACGGTGCAAAACATTTTATGAATATCTTTGCTATCGTACTGTTACTGCTTGTTGGGGTTGTATTTGTCTCCGCCCCCGCAGGTATGATCACTAACCTGATAAATGATCAAACTAATCTTAATGTCTCAATGACGACAATGGTGGTGATCATTTTTGCTTACTATATTCTGGCAACAATTGTGCCTGTCGATAAGATCATTGGTCGCTTTTATCCTTTCTTTGGCGCATTACTGATTTTTATGTCGGTCGGATTAATCACCGCTATTGGCATTTCAGATGAACACGAATTATTAGGCGGTTTTGAAATTAGTCATATGTTCACCAACATGAACCCTAATGACTTACCATTATGGCCAGCACTGTTTATTACCATCGCGTGTGGCGCTATTTCTGGCTTCCATGCTACTCAATCACCATTAATGGCTCGCTGCATTGAAAATGAACAAAACGGCCGCTTTATCTTTTATGGTGCGATGATTGGAGAAGGTATTATTGCGTTAATCTGGTGCGCACTGGCTTTATCATTCTTTGGTTCGATAGAAGCATTGTCTGATGCTATTGCTAATGGTGGCCCAGGTAATGTGGTCTATAGCTCATCATTTGGTTTATTAGGCGTCTTTGGGGGCATCATTGCGTTTCTTGGGGTGGTTATTCTACCGATTACTTCTGGTGATACTGCATTCCGTTCAAGTCGTTTAATTCTAGCTGAATATTTTAATATGGATCAAAAACCATTACGTAATCGTCTACTAATGGCAATGCCTTTGTTTGTGTTAGGTGCGATTTTAACCCAAGTCGATTTTGCAATTATTTGGCGTTATTTTGGCTTTGCGAATCAAACCACCGCGGTAATGATGCTGTGGACGGCATCAGCTTATCTATTACGGCTTGATAAATTGCACTGGGTCGCAACCATCCCTGCGATGTTTATGACTACCGTATGTATCAGCTTCATTCTCAATAACGATCAACTTGGATTCGGCTTACCGATGACAGTCTCAACGGTTGTAGCACTGATTGCGACAGGCTTTATCACCGTCATGATCATTAAAAAATCACAAGGAAAAGGCGTGATAGATCTTGATGCTGATGATACCGAACAAACCAATCCCCCATTATCATCTAAAAGCTAATCCCAATACGAAGCTATCAATATAAAAATCAGAACATTAACAAAACCAGTGCTCGTCACTGGTTTTTTTCATTACCTTAATTTATAGCCAACCCCTGATTTACAGCCAAAAAAAAGCCCACCATGTAGGTGGGCTTTTCGATAAACGTCAGACGCTTATTACTTTTTAGTAAGCTTCTCGCGGATACGTGCTGATTTACCAGAACGCTCACGTAGGTAGTACAACTTGGCACGACGTACTGCACCACGACGTTTAACAGTAATGCTGTCAACTACTGGAGAGTGAGTTTGGAACGCACGCTCAACGCCTTCACCGTTCGACATTTTACGAACAGTGAATGCTGAATGTAGACCACGGTTACGGATTGCGATTACAACGCCTTCAAAAGCCTGTAGACGCTCACGATCACCTTCTTTAACTTTAACTTGTACAACAACAGTGTCACCTGGTGCAAAAGTTGGTAGGTCTGTTTTTAGTTGCTCTTGCTCAAGAGCGTTAATGATGTTACTCATTTGATGTATACCCTAGAATAAACTGATACTAATTTAATTAAATACTTGCTTTATTTTCGCGGATAAATTCCGCGAGCAAGAATTCCTGATCGTCAGTCAGAGCTAGGTTTTCCAGGAGCTCCGGTCTTCTCAACCATGTACGGCCTAACGATTGCTTTAATCGCCAGCGACTAATCTCTTGATGATTGCCAGACATTAATACCGAAGGTACTTCATGCCCGTCCAACAATTCTGGTCGTGTGTAATGAGGACAATCTAACCAACCATTTGCAAAAGAATCTTCTTCTGCTGACGCAAAATCACCCAGTACGCCCGGAACAAACCGAACGACGGCATCAATTAGCGTCATGGCAGGCAATTCGCCACCCGTTAACACAAAATCACCGATAGACCATTCTTCGTCTACCTCTTGCTGGATAATGCGCTCATCAACCCCTTCATAGCGACCACAGATAAGAATTAAATTCTCAGCCTGCGCTAACTCCTCAACACCAGCTTGATCTAGCTTACGGCCTTGAGGGGAAAGGTAGATTACTTTAGCCGGACCTTTTGCAGACTTTTTAGCAGTGTGAATGGCATCGCGCAAAGGCTGCACCATCATTAACATACCTGGTCCACCACCATACGGTCGATCATCTACCGTGCGATGTTTATCGTGCGTAAAATCACGAGGATTCCACGTATCGACACTCAAAAGGCCTTTTTTTACCGCCTGGCCTGTTACCCCATAATTGGTAATGGTAGAGAACATTTCAGGAAAAAGACTGATTACTCCAACCCACATATGCTCACTCACTTATTACCAGAGGTTAAAACTCAGGATCCCAGTCAACTTCGATCCGCTGAGCAGTGCGATCAATCAACTTGATGACCTGCTCATCGAGGAACGGAATTAAACGTTCCTTCTGTCCGAAAGCATCTTTGAGATTCGCCTTAACAACTAACACATCGTTGGCACCTGTTTCCAGGATATCAGTGACTTTACCAAGGTCGTAACCTTTAGTAGTAACCACTGTCATACCAAACAACTCACGCCAGTAGAATTCTTCATCTGACAATACGGGTAGTTGATCAGCCAAAACTGCCACTTCTGCATTAGTGAAAACTTGAGCATCCTCGCGGATATCCATGCCTTCTAGCTTAGCAACAAGACCTTGGCCGTGGCGCTTCCATGATTCAACATGGATTTCCGTCCACTCGCCTTTGATTTTAATCATCCAAGGGGTGTAGGAAAAAATACTTTCGGATTCTTCGGTGTAAGAAAAAACTTTGAGCCAACCCTTGATACCGTAGGTGGCACCCAGTTTACCGACAATAATGTGGTCTTGGTTTTTAATACTCATCGTCTTTCTCTGTACCTAAGTACTAATTAAGCTACAGCTTTAGCTGCATCTTTGATTAGTTTAGCTACACGATCAGTCGCACAAGCGCCTAGACCTAACCAATGGTTTACGCGATCTAGATCTAAACGTAAACGCTCTTCTTGACCCTTAGCTAGTGGGTTGAAGAAACCGATCTGCTCGATGTTTGCGCCGTCACGTGGAGCACGTGCGTCAGCAACAACGATTTGATAGAATGGACGCTTCTTAGCGCCGTGACGTGCCAAACGAATAGTTACCATATCGTCCTCTTTGCATTACTGTAAAATAAATGACCCCGCTATAATAACGAGGTCCGTGCCAAAATAAAGCCTCGGAATTTTACCCTTTGGGACGGCGAATGCAACTGCTTTAGTTACTTTTTCACCGTTTAAGTAGAATAAAAGCTTTAAAACCATTAAAAATCAGACTATTAACGACCAGGGAACATTCCACCACCAGGCATCATGCCTTTCATTTGACGCATCATATTCTTCATTCCACCTTTTTGCATCTTTTTCATCATCTTTTGCATCTGGGTAAATTGCTTCAATAATCGATTAACGTCTTGTACTTGAGTACCAGAACCAGCAGCAATTCGCTTCTTACGTGAGCCTTTAATTAGCTCAGGTCGAGCACGTTCGCCTTTCGTCATTGAATTGATAATAGCTTCCATTTGCATGAGAATTTTATCATCAACTTTATCTTTCATATCGCCAGGCAACTGCGACAGACCCGGAAGTTTGTCGAGCATGCCCATCATGCCACCCATGTTTTTCATTTGCTGAAGCTGGCTACGGAAATCTTCAAGATCAAAACCTTTTTTCTCTTTAAATTTCTTAGCTAATTTTTCTGCTTCTTTTTTATCAACGTTACGTTCTAGATCTTCGATCAACGATAAAACATCGCCCATACCTAAGATACGAGAAGCAACACGATCAGGGTGGAACGGTTCTAAAGCATCAGTTTTTTCACCAACACCTAAGAATTTAATCGGTTTACCAGTAATGTGACGTACAGATAACGCCGCACCACCACGAGCATCACCATCAACTTTGGTTAAAATAACACCAGTTAGTGGTAATGCATCATTGAATGCTTTTGCTGTATTAGCGGCATCTTGACCCGTCATGGCATCAACCACGAACAAGGTTTCAACCGGGTTTAATGCTTGATGGATGTCTTTGATCTCACCCATCATTTCTTCATCAACGTGCAAACGACCTGCGGTATCGACAATCACCACATCATAGAACTTGGTTTTACCATACTCTAAGGCTGCTTTTACAATCGCTAATGGTTTTTGCTCAACATTTGATGGAAAGAAATCAACACCAACATCTGTTGCAAGGGTTTCAAGCTGCTTGATTGCCGCAGGGCGGTAAACGTCGGCAGAAACAACCAATACTTTCTTTTTATCACGTTCTTTTAATAGCTTACCTAATTTACCTACACTGGTGGTTTTACCCGCACCTTGTAGACCCGCCATCAAGATAACGGCTGGCGGTTGGCAGCTTAAATCAAGCGCTTCATTACCTTCACCCATTACCGCTTCAAGTTCAGATTGAACAATCTTAATGAACTCTTGCCCAGGCGTTAGGCTTTTCGATACTTCTGTACCAACTGCACGCTCTTTTACGCACTTAACAAATTCGCGAACAACAGGCAGCGCAACGTCGGCTTCAAGTAATGCCATCCGCACTTCACGCAAGGTATCCTTTATGTTGTCATCCGTAAGACGACCACGGCCGCTGACATTTTTAAGTGTTCGCGATAAACGCTCGGTTAAATTTTCGAACATGTGGTGCTACTCGCTCGTTACGCAACTCAATCAAAAAATTGCAAAATTATCAAAATTGCTACAAGTATACCGCAAAAAAGCTTGGCCTTTCATGTAAACCCATCGCTCTTTTCGGGATTACATTGGCGACGAAGGTTTGAGCAGGGTATAATTGCTGCCTCTAAATATTAAAAATAGCTATTCGTTACTAAGGAGCTATCTGGTTGACTATGGACATGCTAATTGCCATCCCTGCAGTAAGCTTTTACATCATTGCGCTGCTGCTTGTTGTCCCAGGGCTTGCTAATAATAACGGCATTAAAACTCAACCGGTTTTTATTACCGCCGTTATTGCTATTGCCTTGCATTTACTATTGCTTAAGGATCTTATCTTTGGTTCAACAGGTCAAAATCTCAGCATCCTTAACGTTGCATCACTGATTAGCGTTATTGTTGCCAGTTTAACTACGCTTGCAATGTTAAAAATGCGGATCTGGTTCTTATTGCCGATAGTGTATAGCTTTTCCGCTATCAACTTGTTTGCCGCAACGATGTTACCTGGGGCTTTTATTACCCATTTAGAAGCTCAACCGCAAACTTTAGTGCATATTTCTTTAGCATTGTTCTCATATTCAACATTAATGATTGCTACGCTATATGCTTTACAGCTCGCTTGGCTTGATCACAAATTAAAACATAAAAAAAGCTTACAGCTTAATCCTAACATTCCACCATTAATGATGGTAGAACGCCAACTTTTCAAGATCATTATTGTCGGTTATAGCCTCTTAACCGTCACACTTATCAGTGGCTACTTTTTTATTGGTGATATTATTGCCCAAGGTAAAACACATAAAGCAGTTTTATCCTTATTAGCCTGGATAATTTATAGCGTACTATTATGGGGTCATTACCGCCAAGGCTGGCGTGGCCGTAAAGTGGTTTGGTTTAGTCTTACTGGCGCTTTTCTACTGACATTAGCCTATTTTGGAAGTCGTTTTGTAAAAGAAATTATCATTGGTAGTTAGCCCTACTACTTACACCTAAATTATTGCTACACTTATTTTATATATAGCCGTTGTGTTATCTATTATTGTTCAGTTATTCAATGACTAACAATATTTGCTCAATCTGTTAAGGACTGCCCCTTTTGGACCAAATTTCCACAGGCTTACTCTTTGCTTTACTCGCTCTTATGATCGTCATTTCAGCTTATTTTTCAAGTTCTGAAACGGGGATGATGACACTTAACCGTTACAAACTACGTCACCTTGCGAGCCAAGGACATAAAGGGGCTCTGCGGGTAGAGAAACTTCTTTCACGTACCGATCGTCTACTTGGCTTAATTCTAATCGGTAATAATTTAGTAAATATTATCGCATCTGCCATTGCAACCATTATTGGTATGCGGCTTTATGGTGATGCTGGCGTAGCTATTGCAACAGCAGTATTGACCATTGTTATTCTTGTTTTTGCTGAAGTTACCCCAAAAACAGTGGCAGCGCTATACCCAGAAAAAGTCTCTTACACTAGCAGTATTTTACTTAATATTTTAATGAAATTACTCTACCCATTAGTATGGTTTGTTAATGGTATAACTAACGGCTTCTTGTTTATTCTGCGTGTAAAAAAAGACGACAACAGCGCCTCAAACATTAACTCTGAAGAATTACGTACTATTGTCAACGAAGCTGGCGCGCTAATCCCTCGCCGTCATCAAGATATGTTGATTTCTATTCTTGATTTAGAAAATGTCACCGTTGAAGAGTTAATGATCCCACGTAATGAAATTGCAGCAATCAATGTCAATGATGATTGGAAATCCATTGTGCGTCAGTTAAGCCACTCAGCACATGGCCGAATTGTCTTATATCGCGACAGTATTGATGAAGTGGTTGGTATGCTACGAGTCCGTGAAGCTTATCGATTAATGATGGATAAGAATGACTTCAGTAAAGAAAACCTATTACGGGCCGCTGATGAAGTGTATTTCATTCCAGAAGGTACACCGTTAAATATTCAATTACTGAAATTTCAACGTAATAAAGAACGCATTGGCTTAATTGTTGATGAATATGGTGATATTCAAGGTTTGATCACCGTCGCAGACATCCTTGAAGAAATCGTCGGTGAATTTACCACCTCAATAGCCCCCACTCTGGCCGAAGAGATCACCCTACAAAAAGATGGCAGCTTATTAATTGAAGGCAGCGCAAATGTTCGTGACCTTAATAAAAGCTTAAATTGGCAGTTACCAACAGATGGCCCACGAACATTAAACGGTTTTATTTTAGAACATTTAGAGTACATCCCTGATAAAGGGATTAAAGTAAATATTGCTGGTCAAAAAATGGAAGTCATTGAGGTTTCTGGCAATATGATAAAGTTAGTCAAGGTATTGCCAACAAGCAGCAAAAAAGAACTAGAAATTAATAGTCACTGACCACGCTAACTATCTTTAAATAACGATAAAAACAGCAGTTTAGAATAAAAAGCCGCATTGTGATTTTATACACAATGCGGCTTTTTTTAGTATTCAATATTGGTAATTATTTCACATGTAATTGCTGCAACATTGCTTCAGGTAAAGCAAGAACATCGTTTTTATTGACCTCAATACCCGCATTGATAATCGCAGTTGCAATCACTTGTGCTTCTGTTAGCGAATGCATGCTGTAAGTACCGCATTGGTATTCATTTAACTCTGGTATTTGCTCTTGAGTAGCGACTGCTAGCACATCTTGCATTGCAGCTAACCAAGCGGTTGCAACTTGCTGCTCAGTTGGTGTGCCGATCAAGCTCATGTAAAAGCCAGTGCGACACCCCATCGGTGAAATATCAATAATTTCCACAGTAGTAGAATTTAAATGCTGCCGCATAAACCCTGCGTACAAGTGCTCTAAAGTATGGATACCACGCTCGCTAAGAATATCAGCATTAGGGCGACAAAAGCGTAAATCAAACACGGTAATGGTGTCGCCTTTGGGGGTTCGCATGGTCTTGGCTATCCGTACTGCGGGCGCATGCATTTTGGTATGATCGACAGTAAAGCTATCAAGTAATGGCATTGCTTACTTCTCCTTGTCTTAAAAACAAATCCTAGCACCTAATTTCTATAGTGCATATTCCAATTAACCTACCACCAACTTTTATTGTTATCGAGCTCTTTTCTGCATTGTTTCAATTGCCAGCCGTAGTCTCTCGATTGCTGCTCAACCTTACGAGCCACTTTCATCAACCATGGTTTATTACGATAAGTACCACGTTTATAGCCACCACGACCTTCGTGATAAGCAAGATATTGTCCATACGCATTCCATTTTGAAACCCCTAATTGACGTTGAGTTTCATGGGTGTACCAACCAATAAATTGCATTGCATCATCAAAACTACTGCGGGAACCACCATGTCCGGTATGTTTTTGAAAATCTGCCCATGCTGGATCTTGCGCTTGAGCATAACCATACGCACTACTCACCCGTCCCCATGGAATAAATCCAAGCACATAGTCTTTAGGGGGTAATGCATCGTGACGGTAACTACTTTCTTGCTTCATGATTGCCATCGCAACATTAATGGGTGTACCCCATTTTTGCTGCATATCGACTGCATCTTCATACCAATTAGGATATTGGCGAAAGATACTACACAAATTTGATTGGTTACTTGGTGGTGGTGTCGCACAACCACTGACAATAAAAACCACCACGGTAAGTAATAATAATCGTGCACGTAATCGCATTTTTAACCTTTCTTGTTAATCATTAACATTGATCAAAAAAAAAGCTGACACTTAAAAAGTGTCAGCTTAATTAGCTATATTATTTGGTTAACGTCGGTATTTCCACATCAACATCAGCAAAATAATCTGCTAAAAAATCATCAAACGAAAGTGTGTCACTTTGTTCAATTTGACGTTGTTTAATCACCGATGCAGCCACTTCGTGTTCAAACGTCGCTTGATCATAAAAACGGAATGCTTGCTGCGCTAATTTCGTTGTATGTGCCGTTGCATAATAATCACCAAGAGGACCAATACCTTGATAGGTTTTAATCTGATCAAGTAGCTTAGCTGAAAACGTTAATTTAGGATCATCAATCCATGTTAATAAGCGCTGATAAGTTTGCTGGTATTTATCATTACCATGTAAACCATCCAGCGTCATAGCCACTTGCTTTAATTCGGCAAAAACACGATGTCCCCATGTTTTTAGAAGTAATTCTTCGCCATGACAACCAATTTTAAGTAGTAATTCTGGATTACGACCATCAACAACCACTTTATTCCAATTCTCACGCCAACATGCTAATTCACAATCAGTCATATCAGGCGATGGCGTTAGTGTTGCCCAAATTAAAAATAGATCAAGAAAACGCACCTGATCTTCATCAATACCAATTGGGCTAAATGGGTTCACATCAAGTGAGCGCACTTCAATATATTCCACCCCTGCACGCTTTAATGCTTCTGATGGTTTTTCACCACTTTTAGCAACACGTTTAGGGCGAATAGGTGCATAAAGCTCATTTTCTATCTGTAATACATTACTATTTAACTGCTGACGCTTACCATCAACAACCACACCTAACTCAGAGAACTCATCTGATGGCGTGTGAATCGCACTATTAAGCCCGGTCAAATATTGTTCAATATTATTAAACCCAATTTTTAACGAGCTTTGAGCATGATTGGTATAACCTAAATCACTTAATCGTAATGCGGTTGCATTTTCTAAAAAATAAGTGCCTTTACCTACTTTTTCAAACGAAGATTTTAGTTCTTCATTTTGAATAAATGAACCACATAACGCAGGCGAAGAACCAAATAAATACGGAATTAACCATCCAAAACGGTAGTAGTTTCGAATTAATCCAAAGTACGCATCAGAAACTGAATCTTGGCGTTGCAGCTCTGTTTGATCGCCAAATAAACTATCCCAAAAAGTATCAGGGAAAGAAAAATTAAAATGTACCCCAGAAATAATTTGCATCACACTACCGTAACGACGCTTTAGGCCTTCACGGTAAAGTGTTTTCATTTGACCCGTATTTGAACTACCGTACTGCGCTAATTCAATCTCATCTTGATCACCAACAAAACATGGCATAGACATTGGCCATAAGCGCTCGCCAGCCATATGGCTTAATGAAAACTTATGAATATCGTCTAATTGTGCAAGTAGATCGTCAACATCACGAGAAACTGGCGTAATAAATTCTAATAAGGATTCAGCAAAATCAGTGGTGATCCATTTATTGGTTAATGCCGATCCTAAAGCAGTAGGATGTGGCAATGAAGATACTTGTAGGTCATCTGTGATACGCAAAGACTCGCGCTCAAGACCACGCCCTAACTGTGTTAATGCTTCAGGATTTTTGGCAACCTGTTGCAACCTTTCGGAAAAAGTCATGAAGGCTATTCTCGTTTTTATCCAATTGAAGAAAACAGGGTAATCATTATTTAACAGGATTACCATGCTTTATAGTATTAATCATTGTGAAACATATGCACTACACAATAGCAGCCTTTAACTTAATAAAGGCTGTTATTGTTAGTCTATCTTACTGATTAAGTGCTAATTGATGAATAGGCAAATCTAAAGTCTTTAATTGTGGTAATAATGTTTTCGCATCCCCGACGATAACTATTTGATAGTCTTTAGGGTTAAACCACTTCTGCGCTAATTTATCCATTTCAGTTTTAGTGATTGTAGCGACAATATGATTTCGTTGAGCCACAAAATCTTTTGGTAAATCGTAACTAAGTATATTTCCTAATAACGCGGCTTTTTTAGCAGGTGTTTCATAGCTTAATGCGTCTTGTTGACCAACAGCTAACCGCATAAATTTCACTTCTTTATCGGTTAACCCTGTCATGCTCATACGCTTTAATTCCGTCATAAACTCTTTAATCGCAGGCAACGTTGCATTCGCACGTACTTGTGCATAAAAACTTGCCAGACCAATTTCACGTCCACCGGTTAAATAACCGCCTGCACCATAGGTATAACCTTTATCTTCACGTAAGTTCAGATTTAAACGACTATTAAAATTACCTGCTAAATTAAAATTAGCTAGCTGGGTCTTAAATAATTCACCCGTTGCATCATAAGCTAAGCCTTGACGTACAAATCGAATCACAGTTTGTGGCGCATTGGATTTATTCACTAACCATACTGCTTGTTGTGATAGACGTGGCAATATTGGCGTAGAAAAAACAGGCTCAGGCTATCCTTTCCATGCTGTTAACGGTGCCAGATCAGCCTTTAAATTTTTTGAGCTAATATCACCAACAACCACAACATCAGCACCATTAGGAGTGTAATAACGCTGATAGAAATCCTTAACATCTTGCAGAGTAATGGTATTAATCGATGCGTGGGTTCCTTCTGCTGGACGACTAAATACCGTACCTTTAAATAACACATCACGGGTGGCTTGACTTGCTAACCATTCAGCACTTTGATGTTCATAAACAATGCCTTCCAACATTTGTTTTTTTAATCGTTTAAAATCAGATTCAGTAAAGTTAGGCGTCAATAATCGTTGCTCAAACAAGGCTAAAGTTTGAGGTAAATTCTTCGTCAGCGTAGTTAATGATATGGTAGAACCATAAAGTCCTGCATTAACAGTAATACTACTGCCTAAGGTATCCAGTTTTGATGCCATCTGCTCAGCGGTTAATTTAGTTGTCCCCTCATTCATCATTGTTGCTGTCAATTGCGCTAATCCAGCTTTGCCTTCAGGCTCAACTCGACGTCCCGCAGGCACCCCTAACTGTAAAGTAATAGTTGGCGTTTCTTGATATTCGGTCCCAATAACATTAATGCCATTGGCAAGTTTAAATTCATATAAACTCGGCATAACCGCTTTTACTGGAGTAGATGCTTGTGGCATCACACTACGATCAAAGTTATCAGTCACCGTTCGATAAGCCAGATCTTGTTCTTTAATCTTATGATGTTGTGATAAATGGCGAGGTGCAGGCGTAAAGTTTGGCTGCGCAGCCTGTAGCTGTAATTGCCCTTTAGGTACCACGCTTAAGCTCACGCTTGGCTGCTGGTATAGATATTTATTATAAGCGTCCATCACACTGTCAGTCGTGACTCGATTAACATTTGCCAGCTCTGTTTGTAAATAATTAGGGTTACCAAAAAAGGTTTGATAAGCCGCTAATTGTGAGACTTTGCCCGCTACACTTTGTAAACCATAAATGGCACTTGCAGCAACTGATCCTTTAATTTCATCCAGCTGTTGTGGGTTAATGCCTTGGGTTTCGATACCATTAACAACCGCCATCACTTTAGTACGCAACTGTTTTAAATTGCCCTGATTACCACTTGGTGCCATGGCATAAACATACATAGTACACGCAAGCTCAGCACAATCTTGAAAAGCGCCAGCATCAACAGCGTCGCCAGTCTTAACTAATTTTTGATACAGTAAGCTATTAGTACCACTGCCAATAATTTGTCCTAGCATATCCAATGATGATTGATCTTTCGCGCCAAGATACGCGGTTGGCCAACCCATCATTAACATCGGTTGTTGAATGTTATCTTCAAGGGTAATAAAGCGATTATTGGCTAATTTTGCGGGTTGTTTAGGTGCAGTTTTAACTTCAGGGCCACGAGGGATAGAACCAAAATACTTATTCACCCATGCTAGTGTTTGGGCTTTATTTATGTCACCACCAATGGTTAATGTTGCATTGTTAGGTCCATACCAACGTAAGAAAAACGCTTTAAGATCATTAACATCAACCCGATCAAGATCTTCGACATAACCAATAGTCTGCCATGAATATGGGTGACTGCGCGGATATAATGCTTCTGCCATCTTTTCATAAATCATCCCATAAGGACGATTCTCAAAGTTCTGAGCACGTTCATTTTTAACGGTTGAGCGCTGGATTTCAAATTTCCGTTGTGACACAGCATCCAATAAAAAGCCCATTCGATCAGACTCTAACCACAACATTTTTTGAAGTTGATTAGCAGGAACTGTTTCATAATAATTAGTACGATCACGGTTAGTACTGCCATTAAGAGTGCCACCGGCTTCCGTTATTAGACGAAAATGCTGCTGATCACCAACATGTTTTGAACCTTGAAACATCATGTGCTCAAAGAAATGGGCAAAACCAGACTTGCCTTGTTGTTCACGTGCCGAACCGACATGATAAGTGACATCAACATTCACCAGTGGATCGGAATCATCAGGTGACAAAATAACCGTTAAACCATTCGCTAACTGATATTTACTGTAAGGAATCACAGCTTTACCCGTTATGGCTTTCACTTGCTCAATAAATTTAACGCCTTGCGGTAAATTATTATTTAATGAAGTATCTTCGCTCCATTGACTACAGCCAGCTAATGACAGTAATGCTGCACTTAAAACCCACTTTTGCACGTTAATACATTCCTTACACTGATAATCCGGGAAATAACCCTAACACAATCGCTGCTAAGGCAATATAGCGTATCATTTTCCCAATAAAAATAGCCGTAGCACACCACCAAAAACGCATTCTCAACCATCCGGCGGCTAAGCACAATGGATCACCAATTAATGGCATCCAACTTAATAATAAACTCCAATAGCCGTATTTCTTTAACCATAATAATGCTTTATTACTTTGTTTATTCTCAGCAGTTTTATCAGGGAGTAATAGACCTAACCAATAATTAGTTAACCCGCCAAGGGTATTACCGATGGTCACCACCGCCACAATTTGCCAAACAGGATTATCGCCCATTTTTAACGCGGCTATAAGGTTGGCCTCTGAGCCTCCAGGTAATAACGTTGCGCTTAAAAATCCGGTGGCAAAGAGTACCCATAACCCAAGATCACCATTCATTAATTCTGTCATCAAACTGTTATCTCATTAATTAATAATGCACATTCCACCGCCACTCAGCCTATCTTGAGCCAATAGTACAAAACATTTAGGGTTGATAATAATACCAAGTCTATTAATAGACGGTTATTTAATATTGAATTTAACGGTAATAATCGTTATCACCAGGAAGCTAAGCTACAGCATATTGATAGTATAAATAGAGGAATGATCTTAAGACTAAAATTGAGGCATAAAAAAAGCCCAGCCTAAGCTGA
>NZ_WMDN01000034.1:0-21508 GCF_021236965.1 Photobacterium carnosum
TGTCAATTCCAACAATAAGTGTCATAATTAGACATCATTTCTTTATCTACATCCAATTATTACCTAGATTAAATGTCAAATATTACCAGTAATAAGTGTCAGATTCTTACAAATTACCAGAAATAGGTGTCATAATGTTCAAACATCAAGCTCGTAAAATAAAACCGACAAGACGGAGTGTTTCAGGTGTCATTTCTTACAAGAAAAAGCCGCTTGCTTACGAATCGACTTTAGAAAGAGATTTTATTATTTATCATGCTTTTCGGGAAGATGTTAAGAACATCACACCTCAGCCTGTGAAGATACCTTTTAATAAAAATGGCAGAACCTATCGTTATACGCCTGATTATTATGTGGAGTTAGATGCTAAATCGGGTAAGTCGTTTATTGCAGAGGTTAAACCAAAACGAGAGTGGCAACTAAACTGGCGTGATTGGTCTGACAAGTGGAAGGCAGCTAAACTGTATTGTAAGGAAAAAGGTATCAGATTCATCATATTCGATGAAGACAGGATTAGACATGAGGCGCTTGATAACATTAACTTTCTGAGAACTTATGAAACCATAAGAATTAATAACGAAGAGGTTGAAGTAATACTCACTGATATTAAGCAACGTGGCATCACTAGTGTTGACTATATCTTAGAGAGGTACTTCAAATCTAAGCTTTACCGACATGATGGACAGGCTCTGGTTTGGCACCTAATGGCAAATAAGCAAATCGGGTTTGATATTTGGGATGACGTTAAAGACCCGCAAATGGAGGTCTGGCATGTTGGACACTGAAATCGTAACCAAACCAATAGGACTAAGGATGAGTTCTCATTTCGACACTAACAGTAAATATAGCCGTGACCATATTCAAATGGTGCTTGGCGGCATTTATCGTAATAAAACTGATAACGATGAGTACCAGCTTATCGAGTACCTTGATGATCTAAATCAAGCCGTGTTTAAAAACTTGCAAACACTGAGAAATCAAGTTTTATCAATCCATGACTTCGATAACGTGATAGACGGTGCAAATACTTCTGTTGTCATCGATCTTAATGATATTGGCGATGATGAATGGCAAGAAGCTCAAAAGAAGTACTTAGCTATCACCCCACTCATTATGGAGGACGACTGGTATGGCGAGGACAACTATCGAGGTGAACAGGGTTATGAGAGAAGATCTAAAGAAGTTGGGGTTTCTAGTCGTACTCTTAGACGATGGGTTGACGCTTATCAATCGACAGGCTCAATTGGATCCTTAATTGATCAAAAAAGAGGCTGGAGAAAAGGGGCTAAACGTCTAAATGGTGAGACAGAAAACCTTATTAGCGAAGTCATCAATAATTTTTACCTTACTGTTCAAAGACCTAATGTGCAAGCCACTATCAGAGAGATTCATAGGCGTTGTTATGTAGAGGATATTGAGAAACCTAGTAAGAACACCATCCGTAACCGTATCAAAGAAATCAAAGAGAAAGACCTATTGCGCGGTCGTGGTCAGAGAAAACGTGCAAAACAAAAATTCACCGCTAAAGCAGGTCAGTTTCCTGACGCCAACTACCCTCTCAGTGTTATTCAGATAGACCACACACCAGTAGATTTGATACTGGTTGATGATAAGCATAGAAGACCTATTGGTAGACCATTCATTACAGTGGCTATTGATGTCTATAGTCGCATGGTTACAGGCTATTATATTTCACTAGATGCGCCCTCTGTTACTTCGGTTAGTATGTGCATCTCACGAAGTATTTTACCAAAAGATGAGTTGTTGCTTGAGTTTGGATTATCCGATGTGAAATGGAATGTCTTCGGTATGCCTAAAAAAATCCACGTCGATAATGGTTCTGATTTTAGAGCTGAGAGTTTGCAGAAGTCTTGCGCCTTTCATGGTATCAATCTTGAATTTAGGCCAGTAGCAAGACCTGAGTATGGTGGTCATATTGAACGATTGATTGGCACTATAATGAAGCGTGTACATGAATTGCCGGGCACTACTTTCTCTAACATTAAAGAAAAAGACGAATACAACTCTGAAAAACATGCCAGTTTAACCTTGCATGAGTTTGAAAAATGGTTCTTGACCTACATCACGATGGATTATCACGAAAGTATACATTCAAGCATTGAACGTAGCCCTAAAGAACAGTGGCGCATAGGTATATTTGGTGAAGGCTTTGAAAGCGGTATTGGATTACCACCAATCCCATCAGACCGTCATACGCTGGTACTGGATTTTATGCCGAGTGCCCTGCGTACTATTCAAAGGAATGGAACAACAATAGATGGCTTGCAATATTACGATGCTTGCTTAAACAACTTCATTAATCATACTGATGACAATGGTAATAAGACTAAGTTTATCTTTAGGCAAGATCCAAGGGATATTACTAGAATATGGTTTTATGATCCTGAGTTACTACAATACTTTCCTGTACCACTAGCAAATCAAGTTCTGCCGCCAATTAGCCTTTGGGAGTATAGGAAAGTTTATAAGCAAGTCAAACAGGAGTCAGGAACTGTTAACGAGGCGCTGATATATCAAGCATTACAAGATATGCAGACCATAGTTGAAGAGTCTAAAAATACGACTAAAAAGGTACTTAGAAGTGAGCAGCGTAAAAAATCTCATACTAAATCGCAAACAATGTACGGTAAGTTGAAATCAGATGAAAGTGAAGAGGTAGATATACTAGACACGTTGCCAGAATCGACTAGGATTTTAAACAAAAAGGCGGTAGAGACAAGCCTTGATGAGTCTGATGACAATGATGACAATCTATACTTTGAGGATATTGACTGATGAGCGAATCTTTATACACCCACATTCATGAAAAATTTAGGCATATCGCTCATCTACCCGATAAAGAAAGGATTGAATTTATCCACTCTCCAAGGTGGGTAGGCTACAACACAGCAAATCAGGTTATTGATGTTATGCAGGGATTGATGAACCATGTAAAGCAACATCGTATGCCAAACTTGCTGCTTATTGGAGATTCCAATAATGGCAAAACCACAATCATAAATCGTTTTTATGATAAGTTCGGAGAAAATCATACGGTTGATGAGACATTAGTTATACCTATAGTCAAAATCCAAGCGCCTCCAACTGCCAGTGAAAAGGATTTGTACATCTCTATTATTGAAGCGTTTAAGCTGCCATACAGACCAACCGATGCTGCCAATAAATTGAGATACCAAGTCGTTAACGCCTTTAGACACACCAACGTCAAGATACTAATTATTGACGAAGTTCATTCAATGCTTACGGGTACAGCCAGACAGCAACGAGCCATTATGAATGTTATCAAATTCTTATGTAACGAATTGCTTATGCCTATCGTGCTTTGTGGCACTAAAGACGCTGTTCGTATTCTACACACTGACCCACAACACGCTAGTCGCTTTGATGTCGCTGAGCTTTCTTTATGGTCAAATGATAAAGAGTTTAAGCGTCTGGTTGGTAGTTTTGAGAAGATTTTACCACTTAAAAAGCCGTCTAAACTCATTGAGACTGAAAAGGTCAATTTAATCTATAGCATTAGCACAGGCAACCTTGGCGATGTTAAGCGTTTAATTAACGATTGCGCTATTAACGCCATTGAGTCAGGTGAAGAAGAAATCACTGTTGAGAGTATCAGGGGCAAGTCATGTCTAAAACCGACCAAAGGGCTACGCAGAATTATTGGGTAAAACCACTGACTTTTGCCACACCTTTTCTATACGGTGAGAGCTTAACATCTTGGCTAGTACGCGCCGCGCTTAGACACGGATGTAGTCCTTTGACCTTTACCTACTACTACTGGCCTAAGTATCGTATTTGGACATATGACGTTGATAAAGGTTTTAATCATATCGATGGACAAATCAGATCTGATATTGCAACTCTAGCAGGTCACAACATCGATACTTTCGATAATCAAATATTGATCGACTTCTTGGATGATACGTCAGTTAAATCAGACAACAAAAAACCTCTACTTTGGACAGCACCTTTATCAAAACGCAACCGCTATTCAAGGCTAGGTTATCCCTTTTGTCCTGACTGCATGAGCGATGATAAAGAGGCTTACCTTAAGTTGCAATGGCGCTTTACATGGTCTGTCTGCTGCTCTAAGCATAAGACATTCTTGCAGGTAGATTGTGGGTACTGCAATCAGCCTTATCAGCCCCAGCTTTTAAGTGCAGAGCAGCAGTTCATCAATCGCTGTCACTCCTGTCTTTATAAGATAGATAAAGCTATATCAGATATAAAGCCAAGCGCTGCGCTTGATAAGTTTCAATTGCTTGCTGATCAGGCTTTTTTCAGTAAGCAAGGCATTGTTTTGGGGCAATTGGTCAGTATGGCTCAGTGGTTTGAGTACCTGCTATTTTTAATAAATCTAGTCAGGCGAGGTCTGCACAATCCCAACTATATGTTCGGCAAGCTACTGACTGTACTAGAGATTGATACTAGCGCTTTATCACTACCCAAAACGGCACTCAGATTTGATTATTTGCCGATAGAAGAACGAGCGGTATTGCTTGAGTGCGCCTACTACCTATTGCAAGTTGACGGTGATGAGTGGATCAAGGCTTGCTTAGCTCTTAATATTACCCAAAACAGCTTCCAGTGGTCAAAGTACACGGTTATACCTAAAGCCTTTAGCGAGGTATGCGATCAGCTCCATAGAGTACCTACGCGGCAACACAAAGCACAATCAGTGGATATACAACCCGCCTCACCCAAAGCGGTAATGACGGCATGGAATAGACTTAAGCGCAAGATGCAGATGAGAGAAAGTTATGACAAGCATAGAGAAGACTAAACATCGATGCAACTCCTGCGGTAATAAAAACGTTGAGATAAAAAGACGCTATAAAGATGATACCTATTGCGCCAATTGTTATCGCATATGGTTTGTTAAAAAGCCTTGTAGTCAGTGCGGTAAGATAAATCGTCTGCATAAAAAAGAGGACTTTGCCGTCTGTAGATCTTGTCGTATGAGTCAGCCCTGCATTCGTTGTGGCGGCGCGACGGTTAAAAATGGAGCTAATACGGAGTATGGACGAGTCTGTCAGATATGCTATCAGGGCTACTTTAAGGCTGAAAAGGAATGCTTTGAGTGCGGTAAGTTTAAAAGAGGTGTTAGTCGCTACTCTAAACTATCTCATGATCAGGCGGTGTGTGTCACCTGCTATCAAGGGCACTTTAGAGCGACATGCCCTCGATGTCACAAGTATAGAGAGCTTGTTGATACTGAGGAAGGTATGGCGTGTCAAAAATGCCATGACTTAGGTGAGATCCCCTGCGAGAGTTGCGATAAGCTTATGCCTGCGGGTATGGGTAAAAGATGTGATGACTGTTACTGGTCACAAAGATTAGAGCTTGAGACAAGGACTAACTCCTACCTTTTATCGTCCGATCTGATGAGACAAGCTTATACTGCTTTTACAATATGGTTTAAGGCCGAGCTTGGTAGCAAGACCGCCACTCTTAAACATACCCATTTCATCAATTTCTTTGTTCACTGTGATGAGCTATGGGGCAAGATACCCTGTTATGAATCACTGGTACATGAGTTCAAGCCAAATGGACTACGTGAGTACCTCACGGTACTGCGGTGGCTGATTAAAACTAAGCAAGTTGTGGTAGATCCCAAGATTAAAGATCAGATTGCAGAGGACGAGCGCATTGTTAACTTGCTGGCTAAACTTGACGGTAAAGTGCCTCGTTGCATCATTGAATATCATCAATATTTAGAGCAAAAACTGCTTATGGGTAAAACCTCGCTTAAATCCGTCAGATTAGCCTTGCAGCCTGCAATAGACCTATGTACTAAATACGACATCGAAGGCTTGCATACGCCAAGTCAGGAACAATTGGATGGGTATTTGCTAGTTAAGCAAGGTCAGTACAGCGCATTATATGGTTTCATCGCTTTTTTGAACAAAAGTTACGGTTTGAACTTGGCTTGCAACAAGCCTAGTAAGGATGATGTTCAAAAGCTCAAGAAGAAAGAGATTGAACAGAAAATGATGGTGCTTTATGACCAACCTAAACCGTTATCGGACAAGGATGAACTGATGTGGATACAGATGAGTATGAGTTATTTTCATCAGGTGGATATTCAAGTGAAGACGCTTAGGACATTACCTACCGAGCCATGCGATGAAGATATGTTTAAAACAGTATTTGATCAAAAAGAGTATTGGCTACCAAAAATATAATAAACACCACACCACTTAGCATCTAGCTGACTAACTTTTAGAATATTGTAATTAAATAGAGATATGTTGGTTGAATTGGGTTATAAAGACACAGAGGACAATATGAATCTTATTTGAACTGCCCGGCGATCGTTGGAGGCTCAGCATCCTGAGAGAGTACAGGGGCAGTTCAGTTTTCATTGGATAATTACCAGTCATACTGAAAAAAAACCTATCTATACTATTTTCAAATCACCAATAGCCACTGAATAACTGGTGATTTGCGCACTTCCCAAAGTTGAATAGCTTGTTTTCTCAATAGTTTGCTGCATCTTATATGGATTGAATAGCTCATCTAAGGTATTGTGAAAACCACAATCATCTAAGCCAAACACGTAATCAAAAAATATTTTGGCCATCGCAGACTGAGGGTGACTGGCATCGCGATAAGATTTGTTAGGGTAGTGCCAACTGCCACTAGATATCTTACCGAAAACTCGTTCAATGTTACCAGAAATAGCGTTTGATGCATGTTTTCGAGTGATATCTGGTTTTTGTGCGAAGGCTGCTGCACTTTCAACTGCTTTCCATATTATGTAATACATGACTGATACAGAGCACTCAGTCAAACATTTTCTAAGTAAGCTTATTAACTTCTCACCAATAGGTGGTGCCAAGTTGTTTAATTTTGCCCTGGTGAGCAGATAGCTTAGACATTCGTATAACTGTATCTGCTGACACCACGTTTCGTACTGAGTATTGGCGACTAAATAATTTATATTTTTTATCGTTCGAGCACCGACCCTTATTTTTGTGAGATCATCAATGTTGTAAGCAAAGTCAAAAATGACCTGATTGTAATCAACCTCTTCCCTTGAGCTATGCTAATAACGAACCACAAAATCTCGTGGAGAGAATTTATTACAAATAGTGAGTAGCAGTAAAACCCCAACAATCATTCCAATCCACGCTCCCGTTAAATCACTTGAAACATCAATCAAAACACCTGCCATGAACGGGAATGCTGAAGCGATTAAGTATCCCCCACCTTGCACAAAAGCTAATAAAGTCACTGCTTGCTTGGCGTTAGAAGCGTAATCAAGCGCTACGATTAAAGATAAAGGAAATAAAGCACCAATCCCTAAACCTAAAATTATAACGGTTAAAAATGCAAGCTTTGAGGGGATATAGATAAGCAATATTAAACCAACTAATATGAGCAATAGAGTGACAAATAATGGCTTTCGGCGATCGTTGAATTTTTTGATAAATATAGAAATTAAGATGCCAGAAACTACTTCTGCCACCGTTAAAATACTTAGTAAAGCGCCAGAAGCATCTCTACTCCACCCAAGCTGGGTGTAATTTAATGGCAACCAAGCTAGAACCAATGTGTATGCGCCTGTTCCTATGCCAAAGAAAAGCATTAACAGCCATGCATTTTTAGATTTTATAGGTAGAGGCAAATAGCCGTTTCTACTGCTCTTGATATGTGGCATATAATAGAAAAACAGTATAATTGCCAATATGGCAGGGATAGCCATAATCGATAAAGCGATATTCCATCCAAATGCTCCTTCTAAAGGAGAGGTTGTAGCAGCTGAGATCGCAGCCCCAGCCATAATGCCTGTTGTAAATAACCCCATAAAAACGCTAGCATTATCTGGCGCAATTCTTTTTAAATAGGCGGGCATCAGAGTTTGGATGATTGCTATACCAATGCCTCCAATGAGAGACGTTATCAGTAGAAGTAATGTAGAGTCAGTAAAAAATCGGTAGCCACAAGAAAGCGCTATCGCCAACAATCCAGCTAATATACCTATATACTCGCTTACTCTAGATTGAATTCTGGGACCTAAAAGCGCAAAGCAGCCCATCATTGCAACTGGCAAAGTAGTCAATAGTCCAGCAGTTTGATTATTTATTCCTATATCGTTTGCTAACACAGGTACGATTGGAGATATCGAGGCCATAATAGGCCTAAGATTAAGACCTACGATTATTGTTATGGTGGCTAGTATCCATTGGCTATAACTAAACTTACTCATTTCCTACCTCACACTCTTGTTTATGTATCTTTTTTAGTTATGAGTCGATGCATCATCACGATTTTAATTGGTTATCTTTTGCAGTAGTACCAAGCAATAATCAAATATACGCTAGCATTTTAAATCTAAAAAGTCGTAAAACTTAATGGCTCTGCCTACTGTATATATTCGAGAAAACCTGACTTTAGGATGTCCAAACATACTGACATTAGCATCAAGGCATTATTACTACAGCCCAAACACTTTGATACGTTCACTGGCTGACTGATAGGTTTTTTCGCCAGCTGGCTCAACGATGTTACCAAATGGCATTTGAGCAACCAGTTCCCACTGCTTAGGAATTGAAAAAGCTGATGCAATATCATTATTGATTAGTGGATTATAATGCTGAAGATTTGCACCAATATTTAAAGCACTCAATTCTAACCACATAGCATATTGATGCATTGCTGAGGTTTGCTGCGCCCAAATAGGAAATCTATCAGCATATAGCTCAAACTTATCTTGTAACGATTGTATAACCTCCTTATCTTCGTAAAACATAACTGTACCCACAGCCGCACGAAAACCATCCATTTTTTGTTTACTACCTGAAAAGTCGTTACTGCCAACCGCCTTACGTAAATGGGTTTCGGTGATATCCCATAGCTGCTTATGCTGCTTACCAAACAACACTACCAGACGTGTCGTCTGTGAGTTGAAGGCTGAAGGGGTATTTAGTATTGTGCGCTCAGCAATATCAATAATTGCTTGTGGTTTTACCGTTAAGTTGCCACCTAAAGCATAAATGGACCGACGTTTAGTGAAGGCTTGTTGCAGGTTGGCTGAATTGGATTGCGGCATATTTTTATCCTTTTAAATTTTGTTAAATAGAATGTTATTTATATCGTGTGATTAAGGTTGGTCAGGCTTATTGAATAAACTTACAAAGGAAATCAAACTTTTTAAATTCAGGTCTTATCAGGCACTTCAAGTTTTTGTTTCGATAGTGTCATCATTTTCATACCACCCCATGTAACAAGTGCTACACCGAGTGCAATCAAAGAGGCGCCTAGAATGAGTCCGTCCGGTGGAGATTCACCTTGTAAAAAAACAGCGACAGGTACACCTACAATTGCTCCAACAGATCCTAATAAGCTTAATAAAACCGGGCCACCCGTTTTTTGAAGTAGAAATAATAACTGAAACTGACCGGCGAATATGAAGGCCTGTAAGGTAATTAAACCAAGTGGCAGGAAACCTCCCAGTGGAACAGTAAGTGAGAAGTCAGGTAGGAGGCTTGTTGCGCCAAGTAAGACTACAGCCGCAATAAGCATGCCTGGAGCAAGCGCATTGGGAGACGCTCCTTCCGGCCAACGCAATGTACGATAGAGGTTACCAATAGCGAGCAAAACAGGGCCACAGAGTGCTATCAAAATCCAAAACACACTGGCATCTGGTGCAGAAAATTTACGGGCAGCTAGGACACCTGCACCGGCAAGTGCAGCTGCAACCCCAAGAGCTCGAACAGTCTGAAATCGCTCCATCCCTAACGCTAGTGCCCCAAGATAGGTGAGAAGTGGTGGTAAGGAAATGATTAGGGCTACAAAACCGGCACCGACATGGGGAATAGCGGAAAAGAAAAGTAAGTTAGAGCCTGCAACGCTGACCAAAGCAGAGATAAAGTAATATTCAAAGCTGCGTTTGTTGAGAGGTGGAAGCTCATGGCGTAGTAACGCAATAACTAACAAGATTGTGGCAGCACCAGCAATTGACCAAAATAAAAAGGCAAGCGGAGACAAACCTATTTCACCCGCATATTTTGCAACGTTGGTAGAGATACCAAGTAACGCGCCTCCAACTAGAAGACACATTAAAGGAACTAACCATACACTTCTACAAGGAGAGCTATTTCGCTCTGTAAATTTAGTCATATAATATCCTAACGGCCGAAAATGACCTTAATGTCAGAATATCATTATATATCTTGATGTCAAGATAATAATATTGCTACTATTACTGCCTATGAGGAATTTTCAGTAGAAATAGACATTCTAATATCTCCAAAATCATAAATATTCTAATCATAACGAGGAGTAAATCAATGCAAACTGAAGGGTGTACACAAGAAGATGCAGTACAGAAGATTATTAGCCAGTGGCAAAACCAAGGATTTGCTACTGATAGTTTGTTAGCAATGGAGACTATAGGCCGTATAAAGCGGTTAGAAGTTATATTAATGCGAAAGCTATCTGCTAACTATAAGATAAATCATCAAATATCACATTGGGAATTTGATGTGTTAGCGACATTACGACGCACAGGCACCCCATATTTAATGAGCCCAACCGTTTTGTTTGATAGCATGATGGTGAGTTCTGGTACGATGACCAATCGCTTACAACATTTAGAAAAGAAGGAACTTATTGAGCGCATTGATAACCCAGAGGACAAACGAAGCTTATTAGTCAAACTAACTTCCAAAGGCCTTAACTTGATCGATAGAGCAATCGCATCACATGTGCAACTAGAGAATGACTTGATGAAGAATATTAGTAAAGAAGAGCTGCTTATCATCAATTTGCTATTAAAGAAAGTTGAAAATCAGCTTCCCAAAACTTAACTCTATATAGAGATAAATAAGATATAAACGAGAATAACTGAACTTACTCTCGAAAAGCTTGCTTAATGTACATTGAAATTACACCGGTAATCCCACCGAAACTCCACAACCTATGAAGGTGGTTGATATCAGTAGCCTACAGCCTTAGATTCAAGTCCTCACTAGGGAACCGAACTAAGGAAGGAGCCTGAGGGAGTTTCCCAAACTTTGTGTAACTGCTTATAATCCACCAACCGGAGAATAAGCAATGACTAACCAATCTGATATTAAAAAGCTGGCTGAGCAAATGGCTGGTAGCATGAAAAGCTTCGATGACATCAAAGACTTCCAAAAGCAGCTCATGCAATCCTTTATCGATACTGCCCTTGAAGCTGAGATGGAAGACCATCTCGGCTACCCCAAACATGAAAAGGCGGATAAGCCAAACAAGCGCAATGGACACACTAAAAAGACCGTCCGCAGTGACACAGGCGATCTTGAGATATCCACCCCAAGAGACCGTGATGGCGCTTTTGAACCTGCCTTAGTGCGTAAGCATCAAAGTCGTATCTCAGGTCTTGATGATAAAATCATATTCCTTTACGCCAAGGGTCAAACCACCACCGAGATTGTAGAGAGCATCAAAGAGCTCTACGACGTTGATATATCAAGCTCTCTTGTCTCAAGAGTCACCGATAACATATTAGATGACATCACCACTTGGCAGAACCGGCCATTGAGTAGTGTTTATCCTATTGTCTATCTAGACTGCATTGTCGTTAAAGTACGTCAAGACAAGCAGATCATCAACAAGGCTGTCTATCTGGCGCTAGGCGTGGGACTTGATGGTAAAAAAGAGCTGCTTGGTATGTGGTTATCAGAGAATGAAGGCGCTAAGTTCTGGCTAGGTGTTCTCACTGAACTACAAAACCGCGGGGTACAAGATATCCTCATTGCCTGTGTCGACGGCTTAAAGGGCTTCCCTGATGCCATTAATACCGTTTACCCCAAAGCCAAGGTTCAGCTGTGTATCGTACACATGGTGCGCTATTCGATGAAGTTTGTACCCTGGACAGACAAAAAGGCCATAGCGGCTGATTTAAAAGCCATCTACAGCGCTGATACGCTTGAGATAGCAGAGGCCAACCTTGAGAACTTTGATGAGGTGTGGGGGGATAAGTATCCGCACGTGGTTAAGTCTTGGCGTAATAACTGGGAGGGCTTAACGGTGTTCTTTGAGTACCCGAAAGACATCAGAAAAGTGATTTATACCACCAATGCGATAGAGTCGCTAAACAGTGTGATTCGGACAGCGGTGAATAAGCGTAAGGTGTTCCCCTCTGATCAGGCAGCGTTTAAGGTAGTCTACCTAGCAACCCAGCAGGCGTCTAAAAAGTGGTCGATGCCAATCCGTAACTGGACGTCTGCCCTGAATCGCTTTATGATTATGTTTGATGACCGTATAAGCAGGCATTTAATCTAAATGGCAGTTACACAGAATTTGGGATGGGCTCGAGCCTGATAGGTTCGCCGTAGTTATACTATGCTGTAGTCAAATCGTTCCGTTTACTCAGACTTGAAAAACAAATCGCCAATATCTTCTTTTAATTTCTCAATTACGTGTTGCGTAATCAAAGTATCAATATTCGAATATATATTAAGTAATCCGACTGAGATCTGCGAAAGAGATAAAGCTGTCAATTGAGCAGGATCAGTCATACCTGAGTTGCTTGCTCCTACTAGCAGAACGTCTTCTTTTGCCTCAGCTAGGCCAAGCTTGCTATTAATACCATGTGCATTTGCATGTATGTTTTGGCTTGCCCATTTATAATATGGTCGAAAGTGATCAAGTTCTACAGCTTCTTCAATATTGAAAAAGTTAGGTTTTTTATTGTTTAATACGTTTGCTGCCCAACCGTAACTAGTCTTGAATTCTTGCCCATACTTACTAAGTAATTCTTCATAAGCTAACTTACATTCCATTAATTCTTCTTCAGAGAATTTAACGATATTTAGTCTTGGCTCGTAGTGATTGTATTGCGTCATACCTTTATAAGACTCTACTACTTCATGTTGACGATAACGAATGGAAAGCTCGTTCTCATGAGTACTTAGAAAAAGAGCTGTAACTACTACCTCATGTAATGCGCGCCATCGTGCGTGAGCACCATCAGCAAAACCGCCTTTAAGTAACCAAAGTATCTCTGAAGAAATATGACAGGCTCTAGCATGTAAGCGAACTAAAGTGTCAAATTTTACATTATTCTCTCGAGCTGCCCGGTCTCTATTGGTATTATTAAAATCTTCCCCTATTTCAGAACATGTAATAATAAAAATCTCTAAAGCATCAAAGCCGCTTTTCCATCTCTCAATATTTCTATCTACGAACCCATCTGCATAGTCTCTAATTAATTTCAGATGATTTTTGGATTCTTTATTTAATGATAAGACAATTGTATCGGCTAACTCTGGGATAGTTTCATTTATGAAATCTGAAGCAGAAGAGTTTATACAAGACTCTAGCTCAGCTTTTGATAAACGACAATCGGCGCTTTCAACAGTCTTATACAACATTTTGTTAAATATGTCTTGGTAAGTATTCATTATTTACTCTAAATTCATATTAATAAGTTATATCAGTTATTGAAAGATGGTGATCAAGATAAACGTAAGCGCGCAATTAACCCCACATACCAATATTAATGCTACCTATGCATAATTTACTCAGCATATTAACCTGAGGTAATTATGAATAAACAGCAAAAAATAAAACACTGGCAAGGCATTTTTGAGCAGCAAAAATCGAGTGGTTTAGCCATCATTCAATTTTGTCGTGATAACAACATTAACGCATCGACTTTCTATGTTTGGCGTAAACGCCTTTCTGACGAAACGATAAGGGTTAAAAAGCAACAGGTGATCCCGTTTGTTATTCATGAGCAAGCCTTTACACACCCTTCAATCATTAAACTCACCACACCAAACGGCTATCAAATAGACTTCGAGTCGACATTAGCGCACCAAGCACTCGCCAAATTATTGAGCGTACTGTGACACCTTGCACCCACCAAGTTTACTTGGTCACGGGATTCACCGACATGCGAAAATCAATCAATGGGTTAAGTATTATTGTCAGCGATACCCTATCTCTCGATCCTTTAAGCCAAGCGTGGTTCGTTTTTTGTAATAAACAACGCGATAAATTAAAAATTTTGTTTTGGGATACCAATGGTTTTTGGCTTTATTATCGTCGCTTAGAGCAAGGACGATTTCAATGGCCAAATCATGCTCAAGCACACGTAGCCATGGGGATTGAACAACGGCAGTTACAATGGTTATTATCTGGCTTACCGGTAAATAATAAAACCCGCCACTCAACTTTATCAGGGTTATCAGTGATGTAAATTAACCAGATCGTTTTTTTTACTTGAACGATCTTTCCCATGTGTCATGCTATTAAAATGCCAGACACTATTCTCATCACCGAACTACAAAATCAGCTTGCACTTATGCAGGCTAAGCTTGATGGCTTAGAAAAAGATAAAATTTCACTGCAAGAAGATAAGGTTGAAATGCAATCGCGGATTGACCACTTGCTTGCTGAGCTTAAGTTAAGTAAATCCCAAAAATACGGTAAAAAAAGTGAAAAAGCCCCACGGGGCACCTTCAATGAAGCGGAGCAGCATAAAACGACTGAGCCGCCTAAACACCATAAGAAAGGTAAACAAATACTGGCTGAGCACTTTGAACGAGAAGAGGTTGAGCACACCTTAACCGAGTTAACGTGTCAGTGTTGCGGTGAACAACTACATCAATGTGGTAGTGAAGACAGCGAGCAAGTGAAGATTATTCCGGCGAAAGTCAGTGTCATTAAGCACAAACAATTTAAATATGCTTGCAGACATTGCGAGCATGAACAATTGGCCAGTAAAATAATCACCGCGCCTAAACCCAAGCAGCCTATTCCTGGCAGCATTGCGAGTCCAGAAGCGTTATCGGCGGTTGTTACGGGCAAATACTGCGATGCCTTACCGCTTTATCGTTTCGTTGACATACTGGGCCGTGGCGGCCTTGAACTATCGCGCGGAACATTAGCTAATTGGTGTATTAAAGCGGGCCTGCTAATCAGCCCCTTAGTGGCAGCCATGCAACGTCACTTGCTTAGTGAGAACAGTTTATGTGCCGATGAAACCCGTACACAAGTGTTAGATGAAGGTGACAACCCTAGCAGCAATTCCTACATGTGGGTTTATCGCAGCAATGAGGTCAGCCGTGAGCCTGTCGTGATTTACGATTACCAAGCAGGTCGAAGTCGCGCTTGCGCAAAAGAATTTCTTGCCGGTTATCAAGGCTATTTACAGTGCGACGGTTACCGTGTTTATGACGGTATTGAAGGCATTACCCCTGTTGGTTGCTGGGCACACGCTAGACGCAAATATAACGATGCCTTAAAAGCAGAGTCGAAAAACAAAGGTCGAGCGCATAAAGCCATCAGCTTTATCAGCCAATTATATAAACTGGAAACCCACGCTAAAAACAAACAGTTATCTCCTCAAGCGCGGTATCAGTTACGACAAGAAAAAGCCTTACCCATATTAATGCACTTTAAAGCGTGGCTTGATGAAGCCGAAGGTAAAGTAACGGCGGGGAGTTATATTGGCAAAGCGATAAAATACACGCTTAATCAATGGCCGAAATTAATGCGGTATAGTGAAGATGGCGAACTAGGGATTGATAATAATATTACTGAGCGAGATATTCGGCCGTTTACCACGGGTAGAAAAAACTGGCTATTCTCAAAATCGGTTAATGGTGCTCAGGCCAGCGCGATACTTTATAGTATTGTGATGACCTGCCGTGCCAATGACATCAATCCTTATTACTACTTTGTGCATTTATTTAAAACGTTGCCGAATCGAGATGAGGGTGATGATGATTTTACCGACCTAATGCCGTGGAATGTGCAGCTAGACTTCGATTATAGCTAAGCGCACTGCTTAAATGCGCGCTTACAGATAAACATGAAGGAATAATTGCTATTGATTTTATCATTTTTCCCAGTAGTCAATGTAGCTGTGCCTGACTCCGTAAAAGTATGCTATTTTTTAGGTAGACTATTAAGAGTATTTATTACCCAGCTTTGCATTTTAGTCCCTTTTTCATACGAATATATGTCGTAAGCTTCAGGGTACATTGATTTAAATTTTTCAAGGAATTCATTAGGTGAGTATTCGCTGTCATTGAAGGCTCTTTGAACAACCCCTAACTTCTTATTAATATCTTTGACTAAGTGACCTTTTCTCTTTCTAGGTAGGTGAACTTGCTCGCCAAAATTTTGTAATGCAAGAAATGCCTTATGTTGAACAGAGTAAACTCTATCGTTCATCATTAAGCGCCACAATATATCAATACTTTGACGACACTTGTACTTCTCAAGTATATCAATTGCCTCATTTCTTGATTTATAACTAATTTTATTATTAGCAAGTGTTTTTAGATTATCAATATCCTCAGGTACAGCATCAATATATTCGTTTTTAGCCATTATAGAATCCATTTTTATATAATTATTAACTTTTGCTGCTATCATTAGAATGGTTCGTTGTTGTCTTCAAACATAGCAGCCCGCATTTCTTCTTCAATATCTATTCCAAAGTAATCCATAGGTAAATAGTGGTTAGTAGCTGTATAGGTATTTCCTAACTCACACGCTACAAGTTTGGAGTAACCCAGTATTTTCAAACCACAAGCTGTACATTCAAAACTGGATGGGAGCATAGATTGTTTCTCAACAATTCCGTCATCGACAATTTCGTTTCTAGGCACACCAATTGAGCTTCCTTGTAATAAAGCAACGCTATTACAAGCAGGGCATTGTACTCTGTGCCCTCTATGCTTATTTGAGAGTAATTCAGCTTGTGCTATTAGTTGCTCTTTTTCCTCTTCCGTCTTTTCATTCCAGATGACGGTATGTGCGTGAATAGTTCCTTTAACAGATTTGGCACTTGCATCGCGTAAAGCTTCTATATGAATTTCCGCTTCGGCAGCAGTTTCCGTTCCAAATAATGTAGATAAGGTTTCTCCTGACGATTCCGATAACACCTTACAAACCCAATAAAACATTGGCATCCATGAGGAAGAACTAACATCGTCAAAAGGTAATGAACCTGAATGTAGCTCACTATTCCTTTTGTTTATATGTATAAGACTAAAGCTCAACATTTCAGTTGTGAAATCAGGAAAAAGACTCTCTGCTCTTCTTAATAAATCAGATATATCTGCAGATTTGGCAATAAATTTTTTCTGATTGGGGGTCTTGTCCAAAGCGTATAAAATATTATTCCAGTCCTTTCCATCAGCAACCAACGTTGGTGATATATTTGAGATAGACGCACGAACTAGTATCTCTAACGTTAAAGCAGACCAAAATCCAAACTCCCAATCAGAATGGTTTTTCTCTAGCATTTTTTCAGCATAGCGTTGAGCTTTAGAAAAAAAGGAATGTTTAGACCATTCATGAGCTGTTCTTGTAATATTCAAATTATCACCTTTTCAAAATAAATTCTTTCTATTTTCCTATTCATTTCTTTCTCAGATATAGGATCTCTTGCATGAACCATTCGCCAATTATCGATCAGTAGACAGTCACCTTCTTTAGCAAGACTCAGGTTGACTGCTTCCGTTATATTTAACTTATCTTGAATAAGTAAGCTTAATTTTTTGGCACTATTATTGATAGGCTTAATGAAAATGGAATCCCATCTAAATATTTCGCCTTCCTTGATTTTTAATATATTGGCAGTTCTATCTAAAGTTTTTCTTGGTTTGAAGTGAGACCTACTAACAAGTACAGAGTCAAGAGAGTCACATAAATATCTGCTATCGATGAGTTTTGTATAAACATTTGGTGCAGGAGTAACACACCTTAGAAGAAAAAACCTTGGTGGAGTATGCCAGTGTGCTAAATCGGTATGAAACGGGAACTCATCGATCCCAAAGTTACCACTGTACGTACTTTCATGTTCATCTTTTTTAAGTCTTGGTGTGAGAGTCTGAACCAAAGGCATTGTTGGAATCTTGAATACATCACCAACGCTTTTTGCTACATCAAGTATTGAGCTATTAGCATCACTTGATATGAAAACATACCCATTTTCTTTTAGTTGATGTAGCAATGCCTCACCCCTTTATACCTATCAGACTATCATTATTATCTACTAACATGGTAAGCGTCTCCAATAAATAGAAGTAATCAAAAGAAGCGATTATTTGTTCTATAATACGATAGAACAGCGTACCCAATACATACTGCTTAAAGTCCTAGCCATCGACTGAGCCCCGAACCTCGTTTGCAATTTGCCAAATTTGGCGGTGTAGTTCGGCACGTTGTTGATTGCTTGTTGTCATAAAAAAGACCTGTAAAATTAGGGGCTGTATAGAATTGGGAGATAGTTGAAAAAAATAAGCAACGCCTTACACTCTTGTTTACCACAACAAAGAGAAAAGGCGTTACTTATGGCTCGTACCATGCTCACTGATGAACAATGGCAAAAGCTGTCTGATATATTGCGACAAATTAACATATATAACAAGCCCAATCTAAGACGAACAGTCGAAGCGATGTTGTACCGCATACGTATTGGCTGTCCATGGCGCGACTTACCAACCTGCTTTGGCAAGTGGTCTACCGTATATCATCAATACCGCTATTGGCGTAAAACGGGTAAATGGCAACAACTGATGTCCATAATGACAGCAGACTACGATAGTGAATGGTTATTTATAGATGGTAGCGTGGTAAAAGCACATCAGCACAGTACAGGCGCTGCCAGTTGTCGTGATGAAGCCATCGGCACCAGCGTTGCTGGCAATAGCAGCAAGTTACATCTCATGGTTGATGCTTGTGGTAACCCTGTTCATGTGGCGCTGACAGGAGGCCAAGTACATGATTCTAAAATGGCCAACGCTTTAATTAAAAGTACCATCAAAAAAGAGACTAAGGCTGTTGTAGCAGACAGAGGCTATGATAGTAGCGACATAAGAGATTGTATCTTTGAACATTGTGCTGAGTCAGTAATACCCGTTAAGTCCAACTCTAAAAGCAATAACGATACGCTAGATTGGTACTTATATCGCTGTCGCCATTTAGTAGAAAACGCCTTTGCTAGGTTAAAACACTTCAGAGGCATTGCTACACGCTATGATAAGCTTAAAGCCAGCTATGAGGCTGCCGTAATTCTCGCTTGTGTCTTTATCTGGCTGCCGCTGATTTGAATTCTATACAGCCCCTAATGTTTATAGAATATCAAGATATGTGGCAATCACCCCAACCATAAGATACTTGTTTAGGTGTTACTCTCGTTTTCAGAGAATAAGAGCAATTTTTTTGCAGTCCACTCAACCATTTTTGTATCACCCTTTCATTGAACTCTTTTTCATAAAAGCCAATAGGATGATGGAGTGTATTGGAATTATCAAACAGCGCCGCCACATCTGTCCAAGATGGGGACCCTTTGACTACCTTTGTCATAAACTCTGGTATTTTGCGTTCAAGTTGGTCGTAGCTGTCAACCTTAACGATAAGCGTCGATAGGCGTGTATCAATATCTGCAGCATACACCTCAAAGAGTGAAAATCCTTGATTAGCATACTGAAATCTAGCTTCCATCATGGTGCGTGGAAGTCCACTTTTTGTCCTGTATCTACGACAGTATTTCACCTTAGGAAGCTCGTGATATTTTATGGTTATATTATCAACAAAATGCTGCACTTCGAACAATTTCTAAGCCCGATGCTTCTACACACCCCTACTCAAATAATTTGGAATATTTTAATGCTCAATAGAGAATTACACAAATACAGAAAACAATTAGTTCACTACTTGCAACCAATTATCTATTGCAGTTTTAACCCAATTGGAACTCTCGCCGTTCGTGTGTTTAAAATATTTGATGGTACTAAATCCAGATATTTCACTTACATCGGCCAACCGACCGTTATTTCTAAATAACTGACTTAAAATTCGTCGTATCGCATCTCTTATAAAGATATCTTCATTTGCTACTTTTATAACAATACCGCTAGTTTGGCTGCCTTTTTTCTGACAATCAAATATATAAAAAAGCCCATGTTTTTCAAAACTCAGACGCATAACGAAAACTACTTCCACACTAGAGTCATACTGCGCTATATGCATGCCATGCACCGTCTCACCAATAAATATATTATCGTTAGCCAAATTTACGCAATCTATGACTACAGGTGAGTAGCCCGAAGTGACTTTAAGATCTTGAGCATAACGTAATAGACGCTCAAAGTTGTTCTTTATTGGATGAATCGCACCACTCTCTACTAGAACTTGGATCCTGCCAATATCACCATTAGCATTGCCGTCCTCTCCATCTGAAAAGGTGTTGGGCTCATGTTGAGGTAACCTTACAACCTTTGAGTTACAAGTATCTATAACTTCATCTAAAGTTAAATCCTCGCTCTTCACAAGCGCCCTTATCTTACCTATCTGCTCTATTCTATGCCTTACTACAGCAGTGGTTATATTATTAGCATCTCTTTGAGCCTCTAATATTATTTCATCAGATTCAATAGTGTTGTAGATTGGTTGAAACTTTAATGTTTGAGGTTCAACACCTTCACCGTATGTGGCAGAATTAGGCTTATCTATCCTGTACTCTATTTCAGATCCCTGTGGCATAGACATACCTAAAATTTCGGTACAAAGTATGGTCTGATCATCAATTTTCAAACCTAATATCTTAAGTTGAATTTCTTGCTTATGATAAGGCTGAGCCATTAGAGAAAGGTACTGCCTATCATTTCTAAGCATTCTTGAATTGAGATTCCAAACTACTTTTTTGGTATAACTATTTGTTTTCAAATAGAATAAGAATACAGCGTCGGCAATTACACATCGATCAGGTATGGTAATCAGATCACCGTAGTTATCATTTATATTCAACCTTTCTTCGGCTTCCTCTTTGTGATAACTAATTAGAACTTTATTGATTTCTTTCGATACCCCATAGTGTGCAACAAAAAATAAAACCGATGGGATAACTATTTTAGTATTACCAGTCTGTACAACGAGGTTTGTATTAGAGTCTGTTTTAATGTCATCAACTGGATAGTTATCAGGCTCAAGAATATAATCGCCTTTATTCGCTGAAATACCAAAATGGTTAGTATATGTAAGGTTTGGGCGTTCTTGTTGCTTATCGTTATATGCATCTAACGTGGTATATAATGTTTCAAAATCGTACTTCTCCTCACAGATACCATCAACCCAAATAGACCCTATAGGTAACTTTAATATTGATTTGATTGATACTCCGACTACAACTTGTTTTTTGGTAGTAGAATTTAGAAAGTACACTTGAACCGTTTTACGTCTACGATAATAGTATATTTTCCCATACCACAGTACGACATACTCAGTCTTTGGATTATAATAACTCCCTAGACATACCTCAAAATATTTTCGGATATTTACCATACCCATATACTTAACTTTTTTACCATTACTCTTGAATAACGTATCAAACATAGCTCACTCTCAATCCATTTGTGTTAGGTAGCGAGTTAGCTATTTTAGTGAGAATTACTTTAAGAGAATAGAGAGTATCAAGGATAGGTTTATGACATCTATTCTTGGAATATGACATCAATTGTTGGAATTGACA
>NZ_WMDN01000035.1:0-21226 GCF_021236965.1 Photobacterium carnosum
TAAATAAAATTGAAATGGTGGCTACGACGGGATTCGAACCTGTGACCCCATCATTATGAGTGATGTGCTCTAACCAACTGAGCTACGTAGCCATTTTGCTTTCTAACGCCGCTGCTCTTACTGAGCCACTTCGTTGGGAACGGGGCGCATTATGCTCATACCAGCCAAAACCGTCAATAGTTTTTTTTGAAAAATGGTGAAAATTCGTTTGTTCGGCGGTTATTTGGGCGAACTGGGCGAATCACAAACTGATATCTGATTTGTCAGCTAGCAATAATTAAAATTGTGACCTAGCGCGAGTTTATTTTTATAGTGGTAAAGATAAAAAATAAGCCAGCACGAGGCTGGCTTATTCATCAATTCATGGTTATACGAATAATAACTGAATAGAAAAAATTATACGTTGAAGCGGAAATGGACTACATCACCGTCTTTAACGATGTAGTCTTTACCTTCTAGACGCCATTTACCTGCATCTTTTGCTGCTGATTCGCCACCGCATTCGATGTAATCATCGTAGCCGATAACTTCTGCGCGAATGAAGCCTTTTTCAAAGTCAGTATGGATAACACCTGCCGCTTTTGGTGCTGTAGCGCCAATAGGGATAGTCCATGCACGTACTTCTTTAACACCTGCTGTGAAATACGTCTGTAGTGCAAGTAATTCATAACCAGAACGAATAACACGGTTAAGACCTGGTTCTTCGATGCCCATATCAGCAAGGAATTCTTCACGGTCTTCGTCATCAAGCTCAGCGATTTCAGATTCCATTGCGGCACAGATAGGCACAACAATGGCGTTTTCTGTTGCTGCGCGCTCCATAACTTTGTCTAGGAATGGGTTATTTTCAAAACCATCTTCACTAACGTTAGCAATGTACATTGTTGGTTTTAGTGTTAAGAAGTGCAGGTAATCAACTGCTGCTTTTTCTTCTTTATTTAGATCCATTGAACGTAGCATTTCGCCATCAGTTAATACTGGTAGCATTTTTTCTAGTACTTTGATCTCAGTTTTAGCATCGTTATCGCCACCTTTAGCTCTCTTAGCGACACGGAAAATAGCACGCTCACAGGTATCAAGGTCAGCCATTGCTAGTTCAAGGTTGATGATATCGATATCTTCAAGAGGGTCAATACGGCCGGCAACGTGAACGATGTTCTCATTTTCAAAACAACGAACAACGTGACCAATAGCATCAGTTTCACGAATGTTAGCTAGGAACTTGTTACCAAGACCTTCACCTTTAGATGCGCCAGCAACAAGGCCTGCGATGTCTACAAATTCCATTGTGGTTGGCAGAATACGTTCTGGTTTAACGAAGACTGCTAATGCATCCATGCGAGGATCTGGCACAGGTACAACACCTGTGTTTGGCTCAATAGTACAGAATGGGAAGTTAGCTGCTTCGATGCCTGCTTTTGTTAAGGCATTGAACAGTGTTGACTTACCAACGTTTGGTAGACCTACGATACCGCATTTAAAACCCATGGCTTGTAACCCTTTTGGTGATTATTCTGTAACAAATCAATTATAGTGCTCAACAATAAGCCTATAACGACAAAGTAGTACTGTTGCCAGTGCGCTATTCTGCCTTGAATGAATGAAGACGATTTTGTGCCTTACTGAGGCCGTCTTTTAGAAGCACATCAATACAGCGAACTGATTCGTCAACTGCTGCATCAATAAGTTCTTGGTCTTTGGCTGGTGCTTTTCCAAGCACGTAGTCAGCGACTTTATTTTTATCGCCAGGGTGGCCAATGGCAATCCTTAAACGATAGAAATCTTTGTTGTTGCCCATTTTGCTAATGATGTCACGCAGACCATTATGACCCCCGTGACCACCGCCTTTTTTAAACTTGGCAACACCAGGAGGTAAATCAAGTTCATCGTGCGCGACTAAAATTTCTTCCGGTTTGATTTGGAAAAAATTAGCTAATGCTGCAACTGATTTACCCGATAAATTCATGAATGTGGTTGGGATCAACAAGCGAAGATCTTGGCCATTGGTTGTGATCCTACCGGTTAGACCAAAATATTTTGGTTCTAGACGTAGGGTAACGTTATGGACTCGGGCTAGTTCTTCAACGACCCATGCACCAGCATTATGACGGGTTTGTGCATACTCTTGGCCAGGGTTTGCCAGGCCGACAAGTAACCGAATATTATTACTCACGCTTGTCTCTCTTGTCATATAGCAATAGTGATAGCGTTTTGTGATGACCATTGTGATGGTTAAACCGAGCAATAGTCGGGCTCAAAACGCGCGCTATATTATACTAAATCAAGTGAAATTGATACGACTCTGCGGTGATCGGTTTTTTCAACAGTCGATAAAAAATAAAACGCCTCGCAAAAGCGAGGCGTTGGTTTTTATTTCGCTGAGATAAATCTCATACTAATAGAAGGAGATTAGTGCTCAAACATCGCAGAAATTGATTCTTCGTTGCTAATACGACGAATCGCTTCAGCTAACATACCTGACAGCGTAAGTACTGATACTTTACCTGTCGCAGCAATTTCTTTTGTTAGTGGAATTGAGTCAGTCACAATGATTTCATCAATCACAGATTCAGTGATGTTTTTCAGTGCGCTACCAGAGAATACTGGGTGAGTAGCGTAAGCAAATACACGCTTAGCGCCACGTTCTTTTAGTGCTTCTGCTGCTTTACATAGCGTACCGCCAGTATCGATCATGTCATCAACGATAATACAATCGCGACCTTCAACATCACCGATTAGGTGCATAACTTGAGAAACGTTAGCACGAGGACGACGCTTATCGATGATAGCAATATCAGTATCATCTAATAACTTAGCAATGGCACGAGCACGTACAACACCACCGATATCAGGAGAAACAACCACTGGATCTTTAAGGTCTCTGGCTAATATATCTTCAAGCAGCACAGGGCTACCAAATACGTTATCTACAGGAACGTCGAAGAAACCTTGGATTTGTTCTGCGTGTAGGTCAACTGTTAATACACGGTCAACGCCTACATTAGATAGGAAGTCAGCAACAACTTTAGCAGTGATTGGAACACGAGCTGAACGTACACGACGATCTTGACGCGCATAACCGAAGTACGGAATAACAGCAGTAATACGACCTGCAGAAGCACGACGTAATGCATCGATCATAACAACCAGTTCCATTAGGTTGTCGTTAGTTGGTGCACAAGTTGATTGAATAATAAAGACGTCGCTACCACGAACATTTTCATTAATTTGCACACATACTTCACCATCGGAGAAACGGTCAACCGTTGCGTCTCCTAATGAAATATAAAGACGATCAGCGATGCGTTGGGCTAGTTCTGGTGTTGCGTTACCACAAAACAGCTTCATATCAGGCACGGTGTAAACCTCAGGTTGCGTCCAAGTTGTAATTACTGACAATCCATAGAATATGTGGCGAGTGTTGTCAACAAAGGAGATACGTTAACACCTTTTGCGACAAATCCCTGGAGCCAGTCAGGTAAATTATTCAAAATATCATTAGCCTTTTGCTGAGTGTCACATTCTGCGAACACACAAGCGCCAGTACCAGTTAATCTTGACGGTGCATATTCTAACAGCCATGAAAGCGCCTGATCAACCTCGGGATTAAGACTTCTTACAATTTTTTCGCAATCGTTTTCGTAAACCCTACGTAACAGGGCATCTAAGCTGCGTTTTTTAGTGTTACGTGGTAGGTGTGGATGGTTGAAAATTTCAGCAGTTGCGATGCTTATATCGGGTTTTGCAACCAGATACCATTTTTCTTGTGGTAACGCAGGTTGTAATTTCTCACCAATACCTTCTGCAAAGGCACTATGACCACGAACAAAAACAGGTACATCAGCGCCAAGTTTTAAGCCGATAGCCGCAAGTTCATCAACAGATAATTGTGTTTGCCATAAAAAATTTAATGCAACTAAGGTTGTTGCAGCATTGGATGAGCCGCCACCTAAACCTCCACCCATGGGGAGAATTTTATCAATATGGATCTCTGTGCCAAAATCTACTTGTGCTGCTTGACGTAAAGCAACAGCAGCGCGGTAAATTAAATTATCTTCAGTGGCAACACCCGTAATGGCTGGCATTAGTGTGATTTTACTGTCTTGACGGGCGGTAATGGTTAATGTGTCACCGTAATCAACAAACTGAAATAACGTTTGTAAGTCGTGATAGCCATCGTCTCGCTGACCTGTAATGTAGAGAAAAAGGTTAAGTTTCGCAGGCGCTGGCCACTGAGTGGCAATATCAAATTTAGCTTCGTGGTTCATGAAAATGACTCATTATTCCGTAAATTTTAAATATCAATAAACAGGGTTATTATTTTATTTTCCAATTAGATACTTTTATTTTGATGGTTAAATCACCCTGTTTTAAGGTCATTAGAATGGGTAGGGATGGTACCTGAGTATTATCGTAACTACTGTAATGCATCTCCCAAGTGCGGCCATCAATTTTTTTGGTTAAAAAGGCGACTTGGTTATTTTTATTGAGTAGATAGTGATCGGCGCCTGTGGGTAGACCAATTAACCAATCTTGCATTTGTTGCAGTGGTAAGTTAATACCTGTGAGTTGTTGCACTAATTGTGTTGCATCTGTGCCATGGTGTATTTTACCGTCAGGATCTGTAAGTGTAACGTTATGAGGACGCGCGTCCAACTTGAGGATTGTTTTATACATTTTGGTTAAAATAAGCTGATAATCATCAGGTTGGTTTTGCCAATTAAAAGTGAGCGTTACTCGTTGTTGGGGGCTGATATACCCAAACACACCTTGAGCATGATAATTGGTTAACTGTTGTAATTGAGCTTGGTGGAGTGCCCAATCTGCTTTGTGGGTGATTGTTGGTTGTTGTGCGCAACCTGAAAGTAGTGATAACGATAAAGCAAAAAAAGAGCCGAGCCATTTTTTTTTGTGAGCTATTACCGATTTTTTGAGTGCGGGTGTCACTGTGGCTGAAGTGATATTTTTAACAAGATTACGCAATATCATCGTAAGTGATCTCTATCAGAATGAATCAAAACAATAGCGATAATTTAATCGAAAGCCAAATTATACCCCCTAATAAGACTAATTAGATGGCTAAAAAACGATAAAAATGGTGTCATTATGGATTGATTGCGTCTGTTGCCTTTTATTACGACATGGCATCAAGTAAAATCTGCACCTTAGATTTTTTCACTGCCAAAGTGGGTATACTGTTTCCATGACCTTGCTTGCATTAGGAATCAACCACAAAACAGCTTCTGTTGATTTGCGTGAGAAGGTAGCTTTTTCTCCTGAAAAACTGTCTTTGGCACTGCAGGAGCTTAAAAACCATCCTGAGGTATCGAGTGCGGTTATTGTATCTACATGCAATCGTACTGAAGTTTACTGTGAATTATCGCAGTCAGGGCCGGGTGTGATTATTGACTGGTTGACCAAATTTCATCAGATCACAGCCGAAGAATTGATGCCAAGCCTGTATTTTCATGAACAACAAGCTGCGGCGCGGCATTTAATGCGTGTCGCGTGTGGCTTAGATTCATTAGTATTAGGCGAACCGCAAATCCTAGGACAGGTGAAGCAGTCTTATTCGGAATCAAAAAGCAATGGAACTGTGGTTGGTACCTTAGAAAAGTTGTTTCAAAAAACATTTACCGTTGCCAAGCGCGTACGCACTGAAACCGATATCGGTGGCAATGCGGTTTCTGTTGCTTATGCTGCGTGTTCGTTGGCTCGACAAATTTTTGAAGCTTTATCAGACGTGACGATGTTGCTCATTGGGGCAGGAGAGACCATTGAATTGGTTGCTCGTCATGCAGCTGAACAAGGCTGTAACCGTTTAATTGTTGCTAATAGAACCCGAGAACGTGCGCTTAATCTTGCACGTGAGTTTGGCGCTGAAGTGATAGGTTTAGAAGATATTCCTGCTCATCTTCATCGTGCTGATATCGTGATTAGTTCTACTGCAAGTCCGTTACCTATTGTAGGTAAAGGCATGGTAGAAACTGCGTTAAAACAACGACGTAATCAGCCAATGCTCTTTGTTGATATTGCTGTGCCGCGTGATGTTGAATCACAGGTTGGCGATCTGAATGATGTGTATTTATATTCTGTTGATGATCTGCATTCGATTGTCGAGAAAAATCGCGAGCAACGTAAAGTCGCTGCGATTCAAGCTGAGGCGATAATCACCGACGAAAGTATAGCTTTTGTACAGTGGTTACGTTCATTGGAAGCGGTTGATAGTATCCGTGACTATCGTCAATATGCTGAAGTAATAAAACGTGAGCTGTTACAACGCAGCTTACAAGCAATCGCTAATGGCACTGATCCTGAAAGAGCCTTGGTAGAATTGAGTAATAAACTAACCAATAAGCTTATCCATGCTCCGACTAAAGCCATGCAACAGGTCGCCAAAGATGGTGAATCTGACAAATTGGTTGTGATCCGTGAAGCACTCGGGCTGGATTCCTATAACGATTAGCAGTTGATGGCTTTGGCCTTCACTCCGCACCCTAATTAGAAGATTATGAAGCAATCAATTTTAATTAAATTAGAAACTCTGGTTGAACGTTACGAAGAAGTTCAACATTTACTGGGTGATTCCAGTGTTCTTAGTGATCAAAACCGATTTCGTGCACTATCAAAAGAATATTCTCAGCTTGAAGAAGTGACCAAGTGTTTCCAAGCGTATCAACAAGCAAAAGAAAACCTTGAAGCTGCTGAAGAAATGGCACAAGAAGATGATGCTGAAATGCGCGAAATGGCGCAAGAAGAAATCAAAGATGCTAAGGCTGAAATTGAACGTTTAACCGATGAATTACAATTATTATTGATTCCTAAAGATCCTAATGATGATCGTAACTGTTTCGTCGAAATTCGCGCCGGTGCTGGTGGCGATGAAGCGGGTATTTTTGCTGGTGATCTATTCCGTATGTATAGCCGTTATGCAGAACGTCGTGGTTGGCGCATGGAAATTATCAGTGAAAACCGCTCAGAACAAGGCGGTTATAAAGAGATGATCGCAAAAGTAAACGGCGATGGCGCTTATGGCGTCTTGAAGTTTGAGTCAGGCGGTCACCGTGTACAACGTGTACCTGCTACTGAATCTCAAGGCCGTGTACATACATCGGCTTGTACTATCGCTATTTTGCCTGAAATTCCTCAAGAGGAAATTCCAGAGATTAATGCGGGCGATTTACGTATTGATACTTTCCGTTCATCAGGCGCGGGTGGTCAGCACGTTAACACCACCGACTCTGCTATTCGTATTACTCACTTACCAACGGGTATTGTAGTTGAATGTCAGGACGAGCGTTCACAGCACAAAAACAAAGCGAAAGCGATGTCCGTGCTAGCGGCTCGTATCATTAAAGCGGAAGAAGCTCGTCGTCATGAAGCTGAAGCAAGTACGCGTCGTAACTTGTTAGGTTCGGGTGACCGTTCTGATCGTATCCGTACATATAACTACCCTCAGGGTCGCGTATCTGATCACCGTATTACATTAACGCTTTACCGCTTAAATGAAATTATGGAAGGTGATTTAGATGCATTGATCCAACCTGTATTTGTAGAATACCAAGCGGATCAATTAGCTGCGATGGCTGAGCAGAACTAATGCCACATAGCATTGAATGTTTATTAAAACAGACCAGTGCACAACTCGACGCTGCGGGCTCTAGTAGTCCGCAGTTAGACAGTGCGGTGTTGTTATGTCATGTGTTAGATAAACCACGTAGTTATTTATTAACATGGCCAGAAAAGCAACTCGATGATACTCAGTTTGCGATGTTTTCAGTATTATTGGCACGCCGAATCGCGGGTGAGCCGATTGCTTATATTATCGGTGAACGTGAGTTTTGGTCGTTATCATTAAAAGTATCACCATCAACATTAATTCCCCGTCCTGATACTGAAAGGCTGGTTGAATTAGCCCTTGAAAAGATTCCTCTAGGTAAATGTCAGGTACTTGATTTAGGTACAGGCACGGGTGCAATAGCATTGGCGATTGCATCTGAACGTGCTGATATACTAGTGACAGGGATTGACTTACGTCCTGAAACTGTTGCATTAGCCACTGAAAATAGCCAAAGATTACAGATTACCAATAGTCGTTTTTTAAGCGGTAGTTGGTATACGCCACTTGAACAACAACCTCAATTTGCCGTCATTGTCAGTAATCCGCCATATATAGATGAAGCGGATCCACATCTGATTGAAGGTGATGTACGCTTTGAACCTAAAAGTGCATTAGTTGCTAGTGATAACGGACTCGCTGATATTCGTATTATTAGTCAAGATGGACGCCAATATTTATTACCTGATGGTTGGTTACTCATGGAACATGGTTTTGAACAAGGCGCTGCCGTTCGAACTATTCTTGAGCAATTAGGCTATGTGCAGGTATCAACATGTCAGGATTATGCTGGGCTCGATCGCGTAACGATGGGTTGCTGGCAAGGAGATCATTAGTAATGATGTATATGGCAATGAAACACATCCACCTTACTGCTATTGCGTTAAGTGTCTTACTATTTGTCGCTCGCTATATAATGGTGATGGCAAATTCATCAATGATAAATAAAAAATTCTTTAAAATTACACCCCATGTCATTGATACCATCATGTTAGCGTCAGGTGTCGCATTAATTTTCATTACTGGTTTTATGCCATTTACCGCGGGTAATGGCTGGCTAACAGAAAAATTAACCTGTGTTTTTGCCTATATTGCATTAGGTTATTTCACGCTTCATCATGGTAAGAATAAAGTATTTAAAACGTTTGCTTTTTTAGGTGCGATTGGTTGGCTGGTATTAGCGGCACAGTTAGCCATTACTAAAACATCTATATTAGGCTAATGCAGGTAATATCATGATGCCATTTAATGAACAAGAGCTTAATCAGATGCCATTGGTTGATGGTGCGATTGCTTTTATGGTTGAAGTCGATACTGATTTCCCCGCTACTTGGGTACAGTTACGTTTGACGCAGTTAGCAAAAGAAGCAGAACAAGCATTAATGGGGGAAGTTAATCCTCGTCTACGTTTGGATGGTTTATTACGACTGTTTTATCGTGAGTGGGGCTTTCAGGGTGATCTTCAGCAATATTTTTCATCAGAGAATGCTTTTTTAGATAAAGTGTTAGAACGACGTAAAGGGATCCCCGTTAGTTTAGGCGCTATTTTGTTATATTTAGCTAAACAGCTTGAATTACCGGTTGAAAATGTAGGCTTCCCAACCCAATTTTTATTGAAAGTTGTGTGGTCGCAAGATGATATACAATACATCAACCCCTTTGATGGTGAGTTTGTTAGTACTCATATCTTACGCAGTTGGCTAATTGGTCATTGTGGTCCATTTGCTGAATTTAAATCTGAATATTTGAATGAGCAGCAAAACAACGTTATTTTATCACGTTGGCTAACGGTAATGAAAAGTGCGTTATTGCGAGAAGAGCAATTTACTGATGCATTACGTTGTAGTGATTTAGCATTAGCGTTAAATCCTGGTGATCCACATGAAATTCGTGATCGAGGCTATATTTACCAGCAACTCGATTGTCTTCATGCTGCTGCGGTTGATTATTCTTATTTTATTGAACAATGCCCTGAAGATCCTGCTGCGGATTTGCTTAAACTTCAAGTAGACGCTTTATATGAAGAGCCCCTTACTTTGCACTAGATGAGAAGATAAATATGATGCAACAAAAAATTGTTCGTGTTGGTGATATTGATGTTGCTAACGATAAGCCATTTGTACTCTTTGGTGGTATGAATGTACTAGAGTCTCGTGACCTAGCAATGAAAATGTGTGAGCATTACGTAGAAGTAACCACTAAATTGGGTATTCCTTTCGTATTTAAAGCGTCTTTTGATAAAGCTAATCGTTCATCTGTACATTCTTACCGTGGTCCTGGTTTAGAAGAAGGCTTAAAAATCTTCCAAGAATTGAAAGACACTTTTGGCGTGAAAATCATCACTGATATTCATGAAAAAGAACAAGCTCAAATTGTTGCTGATGTGGTTGATGTGATTCAGTTGCCCGCTTTTCTTGCTCGTCAAACAGATCTTGTTGAAGCAATGGCAAAAACTGGCGCTGTGATCAATGTGAAAAAACCACAGTTTATGAGCCCAGGTCAAGTGGGTAATATTGTTGAGAAGTTTGCAGAGTGCGATAACCACAATGTGATTTTATGTGAGCGTGGCGTATTATACGGTTATGATAACCTTGTGGTTGATATGCTAGGTTTTGATGTTATGAAAAAAGCATCAAAAGGTAGTCCAATCATTTTTGATGTAACGCACGCGCTTCAATGTCGCGATCCACAAGGTGCTGCATCAGGTGGCCGTCGCGAGCAAACCATTGATCTTGCTCGTTCAGGTATTGCGACGGGTATTGCTGGTTTATTTATGGAAGCACACCCAACGCCAGATTCTGCTCGTTGTGATGGCCCATCAGCTTTCCCGCTTGATAAGCTTGAACCTTTCCTTGCACAAATTAAACAATTAGATGATTTAATTAAAAGCTTCGCGCCAATTGAAGTTAATTAATCACTATCGTTAATATATTTTAGCCCTGTGAATTCTATTCATGGGGCTTTTTTGTACAATAAATAAACGATACATAAAAAATTGTTTAATTGAATAATTTGGTTATTTATTTCAATTTAGTAAGCTATAAGCAGTTTAATATATTACATATTATATGTTTTTTAGTGATAGTGGATTATTAGCTTGTGTTATTTTAGGGTGATCTGTGTCACTTTTTTTTTGAGTCTTTGTTGTGCTCGTTCCATACTGACGACCAAGTTTTATTAAGTCGTAGTGAGTTACCGTGTCAATATCGCAAGATCTTTCCATATCAGAAGCAAAAACAGTCTCGTCACATTGGACTAAGCATGACACCAGTTGGATGTTAAGTTTATTTGGGACATCCGTTGGGGCTGGCATTCTATTTTTGCCGATTAATATTGGTTCTGGCGGTTTTTGGTCATTAGTTATTATGGCATTACTTGCCGGACCGATGACGTTTTGGGCACACCGTGGATTGGCGCGATTTGTTTTATCATCAACACAAAAAGATGCAGACTTTACCGATGTGGTTGAAGAGCACTTTGGTCAGCGTTATGGTCGCTTAATATCATTACTTTATTTTCTGTCTATTTTCCCTATTTTACTTATCTATGGTGTAGGTTTAACTAATACTGTTGATAGTTTTATAGTTCACCAACTTGGAATGGCACCACCATCACGCATTCTGCTCTCGGGTTGTTTAGTCTTTGGTATGATCGCGATTATGCTATCGGGTGAAAAAACTATGCTACGAGTATTTGGAATGATTGTTTATCCGTTGACGTTTATTTTAGCGGGTATTTCAATTTATCTTATTCCTAGTTGGCACATGCCTGATTTTAGTTTTAATCAAAGTGTCGCTAACTTAAGTGCGTCGTTATGGTTGGCGATCCCAGTGGTGGTATTTGCCTTTAGCTATACGCCCGTAGTATCAGGTTTTGTTAATGCTCAACGTCGTCAATATGGTGAACAGGCACAAACTAAATCAGAAACTATTTTAAAACGTACGTCAGTAATGCTAATTGTATTTGTATTGTTTTTTGTTTTTTCATGCGTATTAAGTTTAACCCCAGCGCAACTTCAACAAGCAAAAGTGGATAACGTGTCAGTGTTATCGTATTTAGCCAATGTTGAAGACAGTCCTTTTATTATGATTTTGGGGCCATTAATTGCTTTTATTGCGATTACATCGTCGTTCTTAGGGCATTTTATGGGTGCACGTGAAAGTTTTAATGGCTTAGTTGCCAAGCAAACTTCTTTACCGTTAAAGACCATTGATAAGATCGGGATTGTACTGATGTTTATCAGTATTTGGTTTGCGGCGGTAATGAACCCAAGTATTTTAGGCATGATGGAAGCGCTATCAGGGCCGGTGATTGCGATGATTTTATTTTTAATGCCAATGCTGGCGGTGTATCACATTGAAAGTTTAAGAATCTATCGTGGAAAAATAAGCACGTATTTTATCTTATTGATGGGGTGTTTAGCGGTAGGTGCGATTGTGTTTAATTTGGTTAAATAAAACGGTCGTTAGTTAAAGCATAAAAATGAAGGCTTGCTACTCTGTCTCTAGTGTTAACTAGCTGCTGGGTAGGCAAGCCTTTTTTGTTGATTATTAAATGTATAGCGAATAATTACAGTTTAAATCGATTAATTTCTTGTTGGAGTTCATGCGACAGCGTTGATAATTCTGCGGCTTGTTTCGCTGCTTCATTGGCTTCTATTGCTAATTCATTTGATACATCACGGATCCCCTCGGTATTACGGGTGATTTCTGATGTTACAGATGATTGTTCTTCTGCTGCGGAAGCGATTTGTGTTGCCATGTCACTGATATTATTTACTGCGGTAGTGATTTGAGACAAGCTTGCAGAGGCTGAATTAGCATCATCAACACTGGTTTCTGCTAAATGACGGCTATCATCCATAATGCCAACCGCTTGGCTGGTGGTTTGTTGCAGTGTTTCTATCATTTGCTGAATTTCTTGGGTTGAAGCATGCGTACGTTGACTTAATACTCTTACTTCATCGGCAACAACAGCAAATCCTCGTCCTTGTTCTCCTGCTCGTGCCGCTTCAATAGCAGCATTAAGGGCTAATAAGTTGGTTTGCTCAGCAATGCCTTGAATCGTTGATAGGATCGTATTGATACTTTGTGCATGGCTGTTTAATGCACTGATCACACCGGTTGCTGTTTCTACTTCTTGGGCAAGACTGGCGATTGATTGTTGGCTTTGGTTAACTTGGGTGCTGCCATGGCCTGAAGCAATCACTGTTTCTTCTGAGGTACGGGCAGTATTTTCAGCATTTGATGCAATTTCATGAGTGGCCGCTGCCATTTCATTAATTGCTGTTGCAACCATATTTATTTCATCTTGTTGAAATTGAATACGGGTACTGCGTTCTTCTGCTTGAGAGGCGGTGATATGTGATTGTTGGTTTAAGGTTGTAGACACCAGACTTAATCGCGTCAGCATACTGTGTAGATTACTGACAAATAAATTGAAGTTATGGGCAAGTTGACCGATTTCATCATTGCTATGAGGTTCAAGACGGCGGGTTAAATCACCTTCACCATTCGCAATTTCAGCCAATGCTGCTGATACGCGGTTAAGATCGCGAAATAAGAAATTGACTAATACTGTTAAGGCTGCGATCACTAATAAGGTAATAACGATAGCGGTAATAATTAACTGTTGTAATGCTGAATGGTAATTGGATTCTTCTGTTGCCTGATCCATTTCTAACGCTAAAATCCAGTCGGTATTCGGCACGTTAGAAAAATAGAACACTTTTTGGTGACCATTAATCGTTATAGTTTGTGGTTTATCAGTTGCAATTTGCTGTTCAATATTAGCCAGTGTCAGTTGGTTACTGTATTGCGCCAATGGCTTAAGTAGTAATTGTTTATTTGGATGTGCTAAAAAGCTGCCATCTTGTTTATTGATTAACATTGCAAAGGCATTGTCACCCACATCAAGGCTAATAACATCATTGATCAGTTGATCAATGAGGACATCTGCGCCAACTACACCGACTGTCTGACCATTATTAATTAAAGGTTGAGCGATAGTAACTAATAATGCATTGGTAATGGCATCTTTATAGGCGGCGGTAATAATTTGTTTACCTGCGGTTTGTGCATCACGATACCAAGGGCGAGTGCGGGGATCATAATTAGCCCGATTACGTTCTGGGTGTGAGCGAAGCATTGCACCATCAATAGCACCAAAATAAATATCATCAAACCCACCGCTTTTACGTGCTTGTTCTAAAAACATCACACTATTGGGTTGATCATAATATTTATCGAATGATTGTGTTATTGCGCGACGAATATTCATCCAGTCAGCAATACCTACGGTTGCTGTTGAAGCAATGCTGTTAGCACGTTCAGTAGTACTGGCGTGGGTTTCGTTATCAAGTTGTTTTGCAGCCAACCATGTTAACGCTGTGGCCATTATGATTACTGCCGATACGCTAGCAATGATCAGTTTTTGTTTGAGTGAAAACTGCATTAGTCCATCTCATTAGTCAAAATATACCTTATGAGAGCAAATTATGCCTATTATTACAATTGATTCATTGGTGATTGAAAGTTTTATTTTAAAGTTAGTAAGATATTGATATATTGTGACTTTTTATTGACGCTTATCGATAAGGAGAGGGTCAAAGTATTGACGAAATGATTATTTTGATGCTTTCCTATTAGTATGTCATTAATGTGCATATGGATGTTTAGACGTCTGGATGTTGACAGTGATGACACATCCCATTAACCTAAGGGAAATTCTAAAATAGATATTCATTATCAGCATGTCAAACACAACGAAAACAGCATCAATTACACCTTCAGCATTGGCATTGCTGCCATTGGGGATCTTTTTGTCCTTATTTATCGGTGTTGGTAGTTATCTTACTTATCAAGGCGTCGATTTCGCGTTTTATCAATTACCGTCACCTGTTGCAGCATTACCCGCTGTTGTTGTGGCTATTCTTCTTAGTAAAGAAAAATTAAACAAAGCAATAGAGCAATTTATTCGTGGTGTTGGTCATAACGATATTATTGCAATGTGCATGATTTATTTATTAGCAGGCGCCTTTGCTGCGGTTGCTAAGGCTTCTGGTGGTGTTGATGCAACGGTAAACTTGGGGATGGCAATATTGCCTGCAAGCATGATTTTACCGGGTATTTTTGTTATTTCAGCGTTCATTGCTACCTCAATGGGGACGTCAATGGGCACTATTGCGGCAGTGGCTCCTGTTGCGTTAGGTATCGCTCAAGCTGCTGGAATGGATGTGGCATTAACAGCTGGTGTGGTATTAAGTGGTGCTATGTTTGGCGATAACTTATCTATTATTTCTGATACGACGATTGCAGCAACTCGCTCTCAGGGCTGTCAGATGAAAGATAAATTTCGCGAGAATATTAAAATTGCCTTACCCGCGGCGATAGTGACGATGGTGTTGTTTGCTTTTAGTAGTTCTGTCACGACCTTGCCGGCAGCTAACCCTATTGAATGGCTCAAGGTCTTACCTTATATCACCATTTTAATCCTTGCTGTTTCTGGGGTGAACGTTTTCGTTGTACTGAGTTTGGGTATTGTATTGGCTGGTGGTGTCGGATTATTCTCAATTGATAGCTATAGCTTAACCACATTTGGTAAAGATATTTATAGTGGTTTTGGTAATATGCAGGAGATTTTCTTACTTTCAATGTTAATTGGTGGGGTGAGTGAGTTAATGCGTCAGCAAGGTGGCTTAGCATTTTTAACCCAGCTTATTAGCCGTGTGATTGGTAAGTTTAGTTCAAAGCATAATGCATCAGAAAATTCACGCGCCAGTGAATTAGGTATCGCAAGTTTGGTGAGTTTAACTAACTGTTGTACTGCCAATAATACCGTAGCGATTATAGTATCAGGTGGGGTTGCTCGTGAATTAGCGCAAGAAAATGGTGTTACGCCACGTCGTTCAGCGAGCTTGCTGGATATCTTCTCTTGTGTAATACAAGGCGTGTTACCTTACGGCGCTCAGGCATTATTATTAGGTTCCGTTTTTAAGTTGTCGCCGTTAGAAATAGTCTCTCATTCTTACTATTGTTTCTTTTTAGCCATATCGGCATTAATTGCTATTTTTATTCGCCGCTCAGCGACTAAATTTGAAAAAGTATTTTAATCCATAAATGATTATATTTAGAGATTGAGTTAATTCATTGTTTTTCAAAAAGCTCGGCATTGTCCGAGCTTTTTTTATGGATTGTGATCCACTGTTCGTTTTGAATGTTGTAAAGGTGATCTTGATTGCAAAATAATGACGTTATAACCATGGTTATTTTTGATTCATTTACACTGAGCGCAATTATTTTTAAGCGGTTATTTATTCGAATACCTTCATTAAATAACACGACTCTTTTGCATTAATTTAACTCGATTCAAGCCAGCTAAGAATGGTAGATATCGATGATTAAGATCGCTAAGGTGGATAACATGAAACAACGTCTATTTGCTAAAACTGCATTAACTGCTGCTCTGTTGGCAGTAATTTCTGGTTGTGCAACACCGACAGGTGATACTTCTGCTAAATGGGATGCAGATAAAACGTATCGTATTACTATTTTGCATACTAACGATAACCATGGCCGTTTTTGGCAAAATCAAAATGGTGAATATGGTATGGCAGCACGTAAAACGTTGTTAGATAATATTCGTGCAGAAGTGAAAGCAGAAGGGGGTACCACATTATTACTTTCTGGTGGTGATATTAATACCGGTGTTCCTGAATCAGATTTACAAGATGCAGAGCCTGATTTTAAAGGTATGAATTTGTTAGGTTACGATGCAATGGCATTGGGTAACCATGAATTTGATAACCCGCTTGATGTATTACGTAAGCAACAACAATGGGCGAAATTCCCAATGTTATCCGCCAATATTTACGATAAAAATACCGGTAAGCGTTTATTCCCGCCGTATCAAATTTTTGAGCAGCAAGGGATTAAGATTGCAGTGATCGGATTAACTACCGAAGATACTGCTAAAATTGGTAATCCAGAATATATTGGTGCAATTGAATTCCGTGATCCAAAAGCGGAAGCAAAAAAAGTGATTGCTGAACTTGAAAAAAATGAAAAACCTGACGTAATCATTGCCGCAACCCATATGGGGCATTATGAAGATGGTCAACGAGGTATTAATGCCCCTGGTGATGTTGCATTAGCGCGTTATATGCAGCCGGGTGATTTAGATATGATCGTCGGTGGCCATTCACAAGAACCTGTGTGTATGGAATCACCCAATAAAAATAATAGTAATTTTAAGCCCGGTGATAAGTGTACGCCCGATCAACAAAATGGAACGTGGATAGTACAAGCACATGAATGGGGTAAGTATGTTGGGCGGGCTGATTTTGAATTTCAAAATGGAGAATTAAATCTTATTAGTTATGATTTGGTTCCCGTAAATTTGAAGAAAAAAATCAAATTAGATGATGGCAGCCAAAAGCGGGTTTTTATTCAGAATGAGATTCAACAAAACCCTCAAGTATTATCATTTTTAACACCATTCCAAGAAAAAGGCCAAGAGCAACTAATGGTTAAGATCGCAGAATCTAACGGTAAGTTAGAAGGTGATCGTAGTGTGGTTCGCTTTAAACAAACTAATTTAGGTCGTCTGATTGCCGCTTCCCATATGCAGCGTGCGAAGGCTGATTTTGCGGTAATGAACTCTGGTGGTGTACGAGATTCAATTGATGGCGGTGATATTACCTATAAAGATGTACTGAAGGTGCAACCGTTCGGTAATATTGTGTCTTATGTTGATATGTCAGGAAAAGACGTTTTAAACTATTTGAATGTGGTCGCAACTAAGCCTGTTGATTCTGGTGCTTATGCTCAATTTTATGGTATCACGATGACGGTTGCGAATGGTCAAGTGAGTGATGTTAAGATTGGTGGAAAACCAGTCTTAATGAATAAGACCTACCGTTTTACCGTACCAAGTTTTAATGCTGCGGGTGGTGATGGCTATCCAAAAATCAACAAACATCCAGGTTATGTGAATACTGGTTTCGTGGATGCGGAAGTTTTACAAGAATTTTTACAAAATAATAGCCCAATTGATGTTAATAAATACGCGCCTAAAGGTGAGATTATTTATAAATAAGTGATTATTATTGCTGAAATATATGTCATACGGTGCTGAATATTCAGTGCCGTTTTTTTTGTCCTTTTTTTAAAATATTTCTCAGTATATAGTTCTGTTTTGGTAAACAGATGTGGTTAGCTTCTTTGATGGGTATGATTTGACATAAAAGGGGAGCTAATTACAACTGTTTGATTAATCAAGCTGTAAGAGAAAACGTTATGACACCTGCAATTAAATTAGCAAAAAAAAATAAAATCGAATTCCAAATTCATCAATATGAACATGATACTGCTAATAATAACTTTGGCCATGAAGCCGCTGAAATATTGGGGTTAGATCCTCATCGTGTATTTAAAACACTATTATTTGCATTAAATGGTGATCCTAAAAACTTGGCGGTGGCAGTGGTTCCTGTCGCTGGGATGTTAGACCTAAAAGCTGCGGCTAAAGCGGCTGGTGGTAAAAAAGCCGAGATGGCTGATCCTAAATTAGCTGAAAAGGTGACGGGTTATATCGTTGGTGGTATTAGTCCTTTGGGGCAGAAAAAACGCTTACCTACTTTTGTGGATAGTAGTGCTGAGTTGTTTGAGACTATTTGTGTTAGTGCTGGACGTCGTGGCTTAGAAATAGAATTAGCAGCGAAAGATTTAGTGTCTTTAACGGGTGGTCATTTTGCAACGATAGCGAAACAAGATTAAGTCATCACAATTAATTGGGGTAATAAAGGATCCCGATCTATTCATTGATAAAAGGAAATTAACAATGACGATTAGTATTTGGCTTTCTTTATTACTCATTTGTCTATTAGGTGCGATGTCACCTGGACCCAGTTTGGCGGTAGTGGCTAAACATAGTCTATCAGGTGGACGTTGGCATGGTATTGTCTGTGCCTGGGCGCATGCTTGTGGAGTGGGGTGTTACGCATTATTCACTCTACTTGGATTAGCGGTTGTTTTACATCAATCACCACTGCTATTTACCAGTGTCAGTTATGCGGGTGCAGGGTATTTAGCTTATTTAGGGTTTAATGCATTACGTTCTAAAGGCGGTGTCGCGGCAAAATTAGCGCAAGGGCAACCAAGTTCGTTGTTTGAAGCGGCGCGTGATGGGGTGATGATCTCGCTATTTAATCCTAAATTAGCATTATTCTTTCTAGCATTGTTTAGCCAATTTGTCGCAGTCGGTAATGAAGTTTCATCAAAAGTTATTATCGTAGCGACACCGCTGCTGGTGGATGGATTTTGGTATACGTTAATTGCGTGTGTTTTATCTTATCCACGGGTTCTTAGTGTTTTAAGAACGAAAGCGCAATTGATTGATCGTCTGTCAGGGATAGTCTTACTGGGATTGGCTTTGCGCGTGGTGTGGTTAGCTTAATTATAAAAATGTCATTAAAAATAACCGAACTGAGTTCGGCTATTTTATATTAGCAATTAGGCTGGCATCTTTTGTTACGTAACCAAATAGGCACAAAAGTATTTAAGATTGTCGCTAATATAATTAAGCTGACGCCCACAAGTTTGTTCCATGACATTGGATGGTTAAAGAACATGAATTGCCAAATGGCTGAGAAAATTAAATTAGTAAAAATAATGGGTGCTAATTGTGAACCTGACTCTGCGAGTTGGTAAGCTTTAGCTCGGAACACTTGAGTATTAACCGTACATACTGCCATAAATAGCAATAGTAATAATAAAGGATGTTGCCAGCCCGTTAGTGTGTGCCACTCTACCGCCGTCGTCATTGGAGACAACATTAAAAAAGGCACTAAAAATATTGAGGCAACAATAAAGCTCCAAGCACTCACACCTAAAGGTGTTAGATTACTTTTACTTGAACGGTACATCGCCACTTGTGAGCCTGCATTAAAAATACCGCCAGCCAAACCTAATAATAAGCTCCCGCCAAATTTCATTTGTTCAAGATTACCCGCAATAAAAAGCAAGCCGGTAAAAGTAATACCTAAATTGATAATAATTAGGCGTTTAATTGGTGTTTTAAAAAAGATACGTTCTAAAATAGGAACAAATAAAGGACTGGTACCAAATAAAACAACGGCTTCAACAAGGCTAAGGTGCTTAATTGAGGCAAGAAAACAAAGCTGGCTGCCTGTAATACAAATACCGCGAATAATTAAACCACTCCACGCTTGTTTATTGGGTTGTGACCATTGGGTGATCATCATTAACCAAAAGGCAAGAATCGCTGGGAATAAGAGGCGGAAAAAACATAGCCATGCAGGGTCAAAGCTGTTGGTTAGCCATTTAGAGAGTAATCCTGTTATTGATAAGCTAAATGTGGACACTAGCATTAACAGCATTGGGCGTATTTCTGAATTCATGAATAATCTCCTAGGGCGGCGACTTTACTGAAATTGTATGATAATTAAATTCAAAACAATTTAACCCTAGGATATATTTCTCTTACTATTCGATGAATGATGTCTTTTTAGTTGTAAAAATGAATATTAACTTTTTTGTTTATCGGTAATTTGCTGATCATTCATTTTTATTATGTATTGTTAGGCTTCTCGATGGTTTTCATGTCGATCGCGGGTTTGTTGTTTCTTTTCTGCACTTTTTTTGATCATAACGTAAAGTGCTCCAGTTCCACCATGTTGGCGTTGTGCTGAATGAAAACAAAGCACATCAGAAATTTGTTCTAGCCATGTTGCAACAAAACTTTTCATTAATGCCTGAGGATTGCTACGTTCTCCTTTGCCATGAATAATCATAACGGTGCGAATATCTAAACGTTGGGATTGTTTTAAAAAAGCCAATACTTCATCGCGAGCTTGAGCTAAGGTCTTTTTATGGAGATCTAAACGGGCATGAATAGCATATTTCCCTTGGCGCATTTTCTTAAATACTGTCAACTGGACCCCATCACGTTTAAACTCAATCATGTCATCTGGTTTGATCATATTGGCATTATCAAGAGAGAGATAATCGATATTACCGTTTGCTAGCGTTTGTGCTGCAAGACGTCGCGCGAGTTGATCTTCCGATATTTGGTATTTTTGTTGGATTAAAATAGTATCTTGTTTTATTGGTGTTACATCAGCCATCATCTCTTTAAAGAGATCTAATTCATTATTAGACATAAAAAAGCTCACTATAATTAAACAATAATTTTAGTATACCCGCGCTTAATTGAAACAAAAGCCAATAAATAGGAAAGATAAAGATAGATATTTAAGGGTTTAAGCATTGAAATTCATTTAAAATTAACTATATCGTGTAATGATATTTATCATTAAATCTTTTAAATTATTATAAATGTCGATAGTTGATTGTATTTTATACAGAATAAGTCATTGGTACCTCTTAAAAGTGCTGTTTTAATACACATATATTTTAGTTACAAAAAAAATACCGTATAGGGGTTGCTAAAATAAAAATGGCGAGTATTATAAGCGACCTCAACGACGCACAGCGCGTTGATAATCGAAGAATAGCGTAGTTTGAGAGCGTATCTTTGATGTTAGGAATTACAGGTTTAAAGTTAACTTTTGATTTGTGCTTCTAGCAA
>NZ_WMDN01000036.1:0-19753 GCF_021236965.1 Photobacterium carnosum
GAGGATCTGTACCAAAGCCGGGTGAAATATCACTCGCGCACAATGGACTGTTATTTTTAGATGAGATGCCTGAATTTGAACGTAAGGTGCTAGATTCTCTGCGAGAGCCGTTAGAGTCAGGGCAAATTGTAATTTCACGCGCTACCGCAAAAACTACTTTTCCCGCTCGTTTTCAATTAATAGGTGCACTAAATCCAAGCCCAACAGGTTACTACGAAGGTAATCAGTCACGGACGAATCCACAGGCAATTTTGCGGTATTTAAGTCGTTTATCGGGCCCGTTGTTAGATCGGTTTGATATGTCGTTAGAAATTCCCGCTTTGCCGCGTGGTACGTTAACTACTGGCGGTGATCGTGGTGAATCAAGTGCGGTGATAAAGGCGCGGGTTGATCAAGCTCGTGAGCGCATGTTAGCCCGTTGTGGAAAAGTGAATGCGTTACTTTCTACTCGGGAGTTAGATAAATATTGCGCGTTGTCATTTAAAGATGCCGAGTTTTTAGAAAATGCATTACACCAGTTGGGATTATCAGTGCGTGCTTATCACCGAATTATAAAGGTCGCGCGCACCATTGCTGATTTAGCCGAGCAGGATCAGATTCTGCGGGTTCATTTAGCCGAAGCATTAGGGTATCGAGCAATGGATCGGTTATTGAAACAACTGAGTTGTCAGGTAATTTAAAGCAATAAAAAAGAGGCTAATTAAAGCCTCTTTTTTTGATAGTCATTATTGCTGATTGAGTAATGTTATTTCTTGAGTAAGAAGTTAACTAACTCAAAATATTCATCAGCAGATTTGATTTTTCCTGTTTTTACTAAGTATTTATTATTGACGATAACCGCGGGAACACCCGTTAAGCCAGCATCTTCAAAAGATTTATCAAAACGAGTCACCATTGAGTTAACCGCAAAACTATTAAATGCGCCATCAAACTCTGCCGCAGGGACACCTTCATCTATGAAAATTTGACGAACTTCTGCTTCATTACGTGGTGGTTGATTAAGCGTATGAATACGGTTAAATAATACTGGTACCATTTTATCGGTAACATTTAATACTACTGCGGTTGCAAATGCTTTACTCATGACTTTACCCATAGGGCCGCCCATAAATGACACATGCATTTTTTGGAGTTTAACGTTATCTGGCAGTTTGGTTTTTAACTCATGCATCATCGGCTCAAATTGAAAACAATGTGGGCAGTACAGTGAAAAAAATTCGGTTACAATAGGTGTTGTTGATTGTGGTTGGTCTAATACCTTGTAGTAATCGCCTTCCGTAAATTTGGCAGCGTGAACAGAAAAAGACAATAAAGCAGCGCTGACTAGCGCAAGTAAGTTCTTCATCATTTGGGGTTCCTGATTATCCGTGTCGTTAATTAGATATTAGCTGAGTATAGTGATTAATAGTGTTGTTTTATAGTCAATTACCATTGAGGCATTAACTGTAATGGTGCTTCATTTAAGGTAAAAATTTGTTCTTTAAAGGCTAAAACCTGACCTTCCCAATATTTTGCATCGCCAAACCACGGAAATGCGCGTGGAAATGCTGGATCTTGCCAACGTTTTGCCAACCAAGCCATATAGTGCACCATTCTTAGAGCACGTAAAGGTTCAATTAATTTAAGTTGGCGTGGGTCAAAATCAGCAAATTCATTATAAGCTTCGAGAAGAGTATCGAGTTGTGCCAATTGATCATGACGCTCACCATTAAGCATCATCCATAAATCTTGGATTGCGGGACCATTGCGAGCATCATCCAAATCGACAAACATCGGCCCATCACGCCATAAAATATTGCCAGGATGGCAATCACCATGAAGGCGTAAAGCTGGCCAATCTGTTGACCAATGTGATTCAATTTCAGTGATTAAGCGATCAAGATCGGCAAAAAATGCTTTTTTAAGGTAATCAGGAATGAAGTCGCTATTGGCGAGTATTTTTCGAGGCTGATAAACGTATTCTTCTAAGCCTAATGTTGGGCGATGGACAAATGGTTGGCGTTGACCCACTTGATGAATGCGGCCTAAAAAGCGTCCTACCCACTCTAATTGATCAAAGTTATCGACTTCAAATTGTCGACCACCGACGCTTGGAAATACCGCAAATCGATAGCCATTATAATGGTGCAATGTATTGCCATTGATCGCTATAGGTGAGGCTACCGGAATATCTTGTTGTTCAAGCTCAAGCGTAAACTGGTGCTCTTCATTTATTTGGTCATCACTCCATCGGGCTGGACGATAAAATTTAGTCACATAACGTTGACCATCTTCCGCTTTAAATTGATAGACGCGATTCTCATAGCTATTAAGTGCCAATAAACCGGACTCAGCATGTACTTCGACGCTATCCAGTGCATCGAGCAGTACATCTGGGCTGAGATCTGCAAAACTAAAACATTGTTTTTCCATGACTGAATCCTGAATCTGGCTTGGAATAGAGACTTAGCTTAACCGCGAATGGAATTAAAACAAATCAAACCTGATCGCTATTATTCGTAAGGATGATTTTCGCTCAAAAAAAAAGCCAGTTATTAATAACTGGCTTCATAAATAAGGTAAAACGATTATTTTGTCATTATTTGATGATGCCGCGGGCACGTAAGATCGCTGTTTTAAAATCGTTTTCGCAATCTTTAGCAAGGCCGGGGATCATGGCATCTTTATCACTATTGCGCATTTTTAAATGATAAATCAATACATCATCAGTTAATGACTCTAGTGGACCTTGGTATTTTGCTTCTGCAGCTAATTTTAGTAAGAATTCGACTAAGTTAAGGTCTGGGTCTTTTTTCCACTCGGGGTGCAGTAGTTCAATCAGTTCATTAACGCGATGGGTTTTCATTGTTAACTCCGTAGCTTGGGCTGAATCAATCGTTATACGATTGTATTATCATTATTTTAGTGCGGATAAATTATAACAAACATTGCTGAGTTACAATGTATGTGTCGAGCCAAAATAATGTTAATAAAAAAGCAGCCTTAGCTGCTTAATATCAGGACTAACGTTGTTGCTGTTGGCTGAGAAGAAGTTCAGGCACTATTTGTTGCTGATCTAATTGTGCATCTGCACCGGTTAAATGTATTTCAGTCGTTGGTGTTTTTTTAACACTGACCTTAAACTGTAGTGCGTGAGAGCTAGCACGTAAACGTGATGGACTTCGAGGGGTACTTGCATACCTGACGGGGGATGCTGGGCGCATATATCACCTATTGTCAGGCTCATCCATGGCCAAAAAATTAAAAATATATCTGAAGGGAAAATCCCTGTTGGGTAGAACCCATCCACCAGAATAGTGTTTGGTTATTAATCAAATCGTGCAAAGGATAACAACCTGATTATTAAAAGTCGAGCATAAAATAAGCAATAAAATGCTAATATTTAATTATTACATTGTTTATATAGTAACTATTGCAATAATTGACCCCTTGATGCACCGTGTCGTTCGATCTCTATCGAAATAAAGACGGCAGCAATGATAGGCATTACACTATTTTAACGTTAGTTAGTAGTACAACAGAAGCCTTGGGAGAGGATCTATGGAGCAGGAGCAGCAACGTATTGTTGCCAATCGTAATTTATCGTACCGATTAGCAGAGTCTATTGGTCGCCGAATATTAATTGGCGATCCAGCTCCTGGCTGTATTTTACCGGGTGAAGTTGAGTTAGGCGAAATGTATGGCGTGAGTCGCACTGCCGTACGTGAAGCAATAAAGATGTTAGCGGCTAAAGGCATGGTATTGCCTCGTCCACGTATTGGCACTCGAATAATGCCAAAGAAAAATTGGAATTATCTTGATCAAGATTTACTGGCTTGGTTAGATTTTGATGCTGATTCTCAACTGATTATCGAGTATCAAAAAGTACGTCTGACGCTAGAACCTGAAGCTGCCGCTTTGGCTGCTATACATGCGACAATAGAAGATCGGCTTGAGTTCGAACAATTAATGTTGCAAATGCATCAGATGAAAGATGATTTTAATCAAGAGCGCTGGATTGAAATTGATACTCGCTTCCATCAATTAGTGTATTTTTCTTCTGGTAATCATTTTATTAGTCCATTTGGAAACTTGTTCAAAGCGGTGTTTGAAAATTATTTTCGAGTTGTTACCCGTGAGCAAGTGATGAAGCTTGATGTTCATCAGCGGATTGTAGATGGCATTTTACAGCGTGATCCAGACGTTGCCCGTCAAGCAACGTTAGAGTTATTACAATAGTTGATAAATGACACAACGGAGCCAAATGGCTCCTTTTTTTTATCAATTATAAAACCAACGTAAATTGACCAACAAAAGGTTGCTTAATTTAAGCTTACAAGTGTAAGCTGAAAAAATAGCAGTTATTAAATTAAGTGTCTTTTGGGATATATAAATCATGAATAATGTGATCAAACGCGAGCTTGGTTATTCAACCACAGAAGAAGTCGCGAATAGTGTCAGTCACGGCCTTGGATTGCTATTTTCAGTGTTTGGTCTGTATTTGTTGTTAGATAAAGCCTTTGCTTTACATGCGGATACGCTAAGTATTATCAGCTATTTTGTTTATGGCGTGAGTATGATTTTATTGTATCTCGCCTCAACCTTATACCATGCAATTCCAAGTGTGACGGCTAAAAAGTCATTAAAAATCTTTGATCATTGTGCTATTTATTTATTAATTGCCGGCACCTATACCCCCTTTTTATTAATCGCTTTACGTACACCTTTGGCGTTGGGATTAATGGCGATACTATGGGGATTAGCTCTGATTGGTATTGTAGCTAAAATCGTTTTTATTCATCGTTTTAAAAAATTGTCATTATTTACTTATTTAGCGATGGGTTGGTCATCTGTAATTGTGGTTTACCAATTAGCAATGGCATTAGCACCTGGTGGTTTAGTTCTATTAGCATTGGGTGGCGTGATCTATTCGCTCGGTGTGGTGTTTTACGTCAATAAGCGTATTCCGTATAACCATGCTATTTGGCATTTGTTTGTTTTAGGTGGTTCAATTTGTCATTTTTGTGCGATTTATTTTTATATTAAGCCGCTATAAATTGTGACAAAAATCAAATAAAAAAAGAGAGCGCTACGCGCTCTCTTTTTGTTTTTATCGTTTACGTTAATTGGGTATCAATCACGCCAAAAAGCAGGAGCAAAAACCACTAACACGGTTAATATTTCTAAGCGTCCCATTAGCATTCCTAAGCTTAAAGTCCATTTTGATAAATCAGGTAAACTAGCAAAATTACCGGTTGGACCAATGATCGTTCCCATTCCCGGACCCACATTAGCGACTGCCGTTACCGCACCAGTAATACTGGTGATAGGATCTAAACCTTGTAGCGCTAACACTGAAGCAATCACAATAATGGTCATGATAAAAGTAAACACTAATGCCACCACTGAACGGACGATGTCATCGGTAACTGGGCGACCGTTATAACGTTGAATGAACAGCGCTGATGGGTGAATAGATTGCATGATGTGCTTACGTAATAGCGCAAAGGCAATTTGGAAGCGGAAGATTTTAATACCACCACTGGTTGACCCAGAACAAGCACCGACCAGTAATGTGAACGCAAAAATGATCGTCGGTAATGGACCCCACGCGGTAAAGTCGCCCAGACCAAAGCCAGTCGTTGTTACTACTGAAATGATATTAAAAAATGATAATCGCATTGCATCAAGGACGGAATAACCTTTATTAAAGATTAAACAGGCCGCGACAATTAAACTCGCTACTACTACAAATAAGGTATAACCCTTAACTTGAGCATCACCAAACAAAGTTCGAGGATGGCGCTTTCTTAATGCTTGGACAAATAATAAGAATGGCAGTCCACCAGCAAACATAAAGAAGGTTGCTACCCATTGTGCGCTGTGTGAAAAGTGATTCATTGAACCGTCAGAGGTTGAATAACCCCCCGTTGAAAGTGTCGTAAAAGCGTGGTTAATAGCATCAAAGGTATTCATGCCTGCGAACATAAACGCGATGATACATAACACCGTTAAAATCAAATAAACGTTGATGATATTTTTAGCGACACTTTTAGTGCGGGGTGAGCTTTTATCTGACCAATCTGATGATTCTGTTTGGAATAATCGCATTCCGCCGACATTAAGCATCGGTAAAATAGCCACCCCCATAACAATAAATCCGACCCCACCCAACCATTGCAACGTTGAGCGCCATAGTAAAATACTGGGTGCCATTTGATCGAGACCGCTTAATACTGTTGAGCCGGTTGTCGTGATGCCTGACATGGTTTCAAAATACGCATCAGTAAAACTGATGTGATTAATAAACACAAATGGCAGCGCGGCAAACGCACTCGCAACAGTCCACACTAAGGTGGTGATCAGGAACATGTCCCTTACACTGAGCTTAAACTCATCGGTTTTACCGTAGGAAAGTAACAAAAATGCTACTGAGTGGGTGATAACCACTGCTGCAGCAAAATCCATGAAACCTTCGGTGCCAGTAAAAAAGGCAACTAAAGTGGGTACATACATAAACAGGGCTATTTTAGATAGCACCAGTCCGAGTACAAATAATATTGGACGTAAATTAACCATAAGCAGTTACAGAAAGAAGGGGCTCGGTTGGAAAAGACGTTCAACGTCTGGAATATATTTCTTATCAACTAAGAACATAACGACGTGATCATTTTGCTCAATCATGGTGCGATCGTGCGCAATAAGCACTTCTTCTCCTCGTACAACAGCACCAATGGTGGCACCTGGAGGAAGTTTAATTTCACTAATAGTGCGGCCAACAACTTTAGATGTGCTGGAATCACCATGGGCAATCGCTTCAATCGCTTCAGCAGCACCGCGACGTAATGATGATACGTTAACGATATCAGCTTTACGAACATGGGTTAACAACGCTGAAATGGTCGCTTGTTGCGGAGAAATTGCGATATCAATGGTGCCACCTTGCACTAAATCGACATATGCGCCCCGTTGGATCAGCACCATTACCTTTTTCGCACCTAAGCGTTTAGCTAACATTGCTGACATGATATTGGCTTCATCATCATTGGTAACCGCAATAAACACATCAATTTGTTCGATATGTTCTTCGCTGAGTAATTCTTGATCGGAAGCATCACCACAAAAGACGATAGTATCTTGCAGCATTTCAGATAAATTTTCAGCACGTTGTTGATTGTGTTCGATTAATTTAACACTGTAGTTTTGTTCTAAGCGACGAGCTAAGCCTGCGCCAACATTACCACCACCAACAATCATTAATCGTTTATATGGTTTTTCTAATCGCTGCAATTCACTCATTACCGAACGAATATGGTTACTTGCTGCGACAAAGAACACTTCATCGTCCGCTTCTATAATAGTGGTACCTTGGGGGCGAATCGGTTGACCTTGACGGAATATTGCTGCAACACGGGTATCAATGTGTGGCATGTGTTCTCGTAGGGCTGATAATGCGTTACCCACCAGTGGGCCACCGTAATATGCTTTTACTGCCACTAAGCCGACTTTTTCTTCAGCAAAGCTCACCACTTGTAATGCGCCTGGGTATTCGATTAAACGTTCAATGTAATCGGTAACCAATTCTTCTGGGGCAATTAAGTGATCAACCGGAACTGCATCAGATTGAAATAACTGCTCTTTTTCTCGTAAGTATTCAGGAGATCGAATACGAGCCACACGGTTAGGGGTGTTAAATAATGAGAACGCGATCTGGCACGCGATCATGTTAGTTTCGTCTGAATTGGTGACTGCAACTAACATATCAGCATCTTGAGCACCAGCATCACGAAGTGTTTGCGGGTGGCTCGCAAAGCCTTGTACAACTCGAAGGTCATATTTATCTTGCAGTTCACGAAGACGTTCTGGGTTCTTATCAACGATGGTTATATCGTTATTCTCGCCAACAAGATTTTCAGCAAGAGTGCCGCCAACTTGTCCAGCACCGAGAATGATGATTTTCATAGCCTATGCCTGATGAGTAATGCCAACTAACAGTCACTGTGTCATAAATCGACAGTAAGTGGCGCATAAAAGAGACTAAAAAGCGGAACTTGACGTCAAGTTCCGCTATCGTTAGTAATTTATCTTAGTTTGCTTTGGTTAATACTGCATAGTAAAAACCATCCATCGCTTCTTCACCGGGTAAAATTTGACGGCCGGGAGATGCAGGATCGCTATCGATTAAGGTTGCGTCAACAGTACGGCTTAAGAATGCTTTTACTTGATCACAGTTTTCTTGAGGTGTGATTGAGCAAGTTGCATAAACTAAGGTACCGCCAGGTTTTAATTGTAACCACATTGCATCAAAAATCTCAGCCTGTAGTAATGCCAGCGCCGCGATATCTTCGCCGCGACGTAACCACTTAATATCAGGGTGACGACGAATAACCCCTGTTGCCGAGCAGGGTGCATCAAGCAAAATGCGATCAAATTTTTCTCCATGCCACCATTGTTCAGGGTAGCGCGCATCAGCACATAATACTTGGGCGGTTAGGTTTAAACGCTCAAGGTTTTCATGCACACGTTTAAGACGATTCTCGTCACAGTCAATCGCAACTACTTGTGCCGAGGGTACGCGCTCCATGATATGAACCGTTTTACCACCGGGGGCAGCACAACAATCAAGAATTAACTCACCCGCTTGAGGTTGTAGATAATCAACCGCAAGTTGCGCCGCCGCATCTTGGACTGATACCCAACCATCGCTAAAGCCCGGTAGTTTAGTGACATCGCACGGTGAAATTAAGCGTAATGCATCTGCCGCTTGTGGGTGTAATTCAGTGGCAATACCTTCCGCATCTAATAATACGCGGTAAGTGTCACGATCATGATGTTGACTGTTTACCCGTAACCACATTGGTGCTTTGGTGTTATTGGCTTCACAGATGGCGGCGTAGTCATCAGGGTAGCTCGCTTTAAGTAATTTCAATAACCAGCTTGGATGACCATATTTACCCGCGTCATGACTTACCGCTTGCTCATCAAGTGCGTCTTTTTGGCGTTGGTAGCTACGTAAAACAGCATTAATTAAACCACGCAACTGGGTTTTTTTAAGGGTTTTAGTGGCATCAACAGTTTCAGCAACCGCAGCATGAGCAGGAATGCGCATATAACCTAGTTGATATAAGCCAACTAAAATTAGATGATGGAAAACCCGTTGTTTACCTTTTAGAGGCTTATCCATTAATGCGTTCGTAATTGACTCTAATCGAGGTAGCCAGCGTAATACGCCATAGCAGATTTCCTGCAATAAAGCGTGATCGCGTTCTTTGATATCTTGCTGCGCTAACGGTAGCGCGGCAGACAATGACTGCCCTTGATCGACGACCTGATAAATTACTTTGGCCGCTGCGGCTCTTACATTCATAGCTGTTTCCTGAGCGCTGTTGGTGCTGGCGCTACGTGGTTAATCTGAAAAAGAAAAGCCAGAGACTTAACCCTGGCCTTGATGTTTAAAGTTGAGTACCAACTTGGAACCATTCTCGGCGCGAGTTTAATAAGTCCGCGACTGACATGGCTTTTTTACCTGGCGGTTGCAGTGACAATAGACGCAATGCACCCTGTGCTGTTGCGACCACGATACCGTGTTTATCCGCCGCTAAAATCGTACCCGGTAATTGGCCTTGATTGTCATCTTCAACGCTGGTTTGCCATACTTTGATTGTTTGCTCAGCAACAGTGAAGTGACTCATTGGCCATGGATTGAAAGCACGTACACAACGCTCAATGGCTGTTGCGTCCATGGTCCAATCAATTTGGGCTTCTTCTTTGGTTAATTTCTTAGCGTAGTTTGCTTGGGCGTCATCTTGTTTGGTCGCAACCGCAGTGCCATTCGCAATATCGGTTAAGCAATTAATCAATGCGTCAGGACCAAGATCTGCCAGTTTGTCATACATGGTTGCACTAGTATCAGTAGCCGTGATCGGTAAAGTAGTGACGTGTAACATGTCACCTGTATCAAGGCCGATATCCATTTGCATGATAGTGACGCCAGTTTCTTTATCACCCGCCCAAATTGAACGTTGAATGGGTGCCGCACCACGCCAACGTGGCAAAATTGAACCGTGAACATTAATACAACCGAGTGGTGGTGTATCAAGTGCTTCTTGAGGCAATAATAAACCGTAAGCCACAACAACCATGATATCTGCATCAATAGTGGCTAGTTGTTGTTGAGCTTCAAGGTTACGCAACGAGGCGGGTTGAAATACCGGAATATCGTGTTCGACAGCGATATTTTTGACCGGGCTTGCGGTGAGTTTTTTGCCGCGACCTGCTGGGCGATCGGGCTGGGTATAAACTGCAACAACTTGATGCTGTGAAGACAATAACGCCGCCAAATGACGGGCGGCGAAGTCAGGCGTACCTGCAAAAATAATACGTAATGGTTTACTCAAGATAACCTCGAATGGTGGATGTTGTTAGAGTGAACGCTTTAGTTTTTCTAATTTGCTTTTAATGCGTTGGCGTTTCAGTGGCGATAAGTAATCAACAAACAGTTTACCGGCAAGGTGATCTAATTCGTGTTGAATACAGATGGCTAGTAGGTCATCTGCGTCAAAGGTGATCTTGTTACCATTGCGGTCTAATGCTGAAACAGTAATTGTTGCTGCACGTGGTACAAAACCACGAGCACTCGGTACGGAAAGACAACCTTCCTCAATACCATCATCGCCATGGGCAGCTGTGATCTCTGGGTTGATTAGCACCATTGGTTGATCGCGTTGCTCAGAAACATCAATAACCACAATTTGTTGATGAATATCGACTTGAGTTGCCGCAAGGCCGATACCTTCTTCTTCATACATGGTTTCAAGCATGTCATCAATGATCTGCTGAATTTGTGGCGTAATCGCCGCAACGGGCTTGGCTACAGTACGTAGACGGTCATCTGGAAAGATTAAAACTGGCAATAGCGACATAAGGGCTCGAATTCGTTAACGGTTACTAGAAAGATACAGCGTTGTTGGTCTAATTCTAGTCATTTTAGCTCTCAAAGAACAGTACCTAATGCGAGTGGTGGTGGTTAACCGAAATTAGAGTAACGAAATGAAGACCTCTTTTCGCTAAAAAATTAATGTTAGTTGTTCGCAAAGTTAAAGCGTCTTCGATGTAACAGTGATTATTAAATCGTGATATAAGCCGAAAAGCGTTGGGTAGTGATAGTTAAACAGTCGACATATCAAATGGCTAATGCCAACCTCTGCCAATATGAGTGATTATTTTATTATCGCTAGGTAGCTATTTGTGTAATCGAAGGAACGGATCACATGAAGCAATGGGTTATTATCGTTAGTTTTATTCTTTTTATGCCGTCGTTGTTTGCCGCATCGCAGCCACAGCTAAAAAATAGTCATCCTGAAATTTATGTGGTTAAAAAAGGGGATACGTTATGGGATATTTCGGCCGTATTTCTAGATAATCCATGGTCATGGCCACAGTTATGGCAAAAAAACAGTTATATAAAAAATCCGCATTTAATTTATCCAGGTGATCGATTACATCTTATTTGGGTGAATGGTAAACCGCAGTTAAGTCTTAAAAAATACCTCAAATTATCCCCTCAAATGCGGGTTGTTCGTCAGCCTATTACTTCATTACCTGGTTATTTAATGTTGGCATATGTGGCTCAAGATAAGTTGATCAGTGCTGAAGCTCTTCCAACCCAACCGCAAATTATGGGTACCAGTGAAGAGCGTGGTTATCTGTCTGTTGGTGATGTGTTGTGGGCTGATCAGTCATTAGTTCCGACTAGTCAGTGGCGAGTATATCGTTTAGAGCAAGATTTTGATCGTGATGATAGTAAAGATAAAGTCGCTAACTCTGCGATTAAAGCCACCATCTCAACGTTGAAAGAGATTGCAGATGTCACTGTTATTGCAAGTGATGGTGCGATGAGCCAGTTGAAAGTTGATGACTTTCAGCAGGAAATTATTCCAAATGATATTTTATTACCTTTATTAGGCATTGATGGCCAAGCTGATCTGTCATTTTCGCCAACTACTCCGCCAGCGTCGTTATCCGCGACCGTATTAGGTCAAATTAGTGGTTATAGTTATATTTCCAATTACGATGTGATTGTGCTCGACCGAGGTCATCTTGATGGCATGATTGCTGGGCAAGTGTTTGAGTTGTTTAAGCCTGGCGCGCAAGTTCAAGGTAAAAAAGGTCAATATCATTATCAAGCGAGTACGTTGTTAACTGATAGTACTCAATTAGGAACAGTTGCAGTAGCGCAAGCGATGGTACTACGTCCTTATGAATATTTCAGCTTGGCGGTAGTACTTAATAATCAACAACCCTTTAAACCTGGAGTGGTTGCTCAAGCACCACGCTTATAGTGGTTATGACAGAAACAGAGCTTATTGCATGGTTACAACTTGCGGCTGTTCCCTCTCTTGGTGGCAGTCGTATTCAGCGTTTACTCTCTCATGCGAGTCCATCACAGTTAGTGGTAATGACGACTGAACAATTACAACAATGTGGTTTAACGGCGAAACAAATACAGGCTTTACATCATCCGAATCAAGCGCGGATCCAACAGGCATTACAATGGCAACGCGCTCCGCAACAACATATATTGACCCTCGATTCACCGCATTATCCCCATTTGTTAAAACAGATCGCTTCACCGCCACCGATATTATTTGTACGTGGCGATATGGTTTGTTTAGGCGCACCTCAAATTGCCGTTATTGGTAGTCGTTCCGCATCGATTGATGGCCGCGAATCCGCGTTTTATTTTTCAAAAGCTCTCGCGGCTAATAATTATGTGGTCACAAGTGGATTAGCATTGGGCATTGATGGTCAAGCACATCAAGGCGCATTGCAAGGCGGTGGATTAACCATTGCAGTGTTAGGTTCTGGGCTGGATCAAGTTTATCCGGCTCGACATCGTTCATTAGCTGCGAGTATTGCTGAACAGGGCGCATTAGTGTCAGAGTTTTGGCCGCAAGAACAACCGCGACCGCAAAACTTTCCGCGGCGTAATCGCATCATTAGTGGTTTATCTGCTGGTGTATTAGTGATTGAGGCCGCGCAAAAAAGTGGATCATTAATTACTGCGCGTTATGCTCTAGAGCAAGGACGAGAGGTTTTTGCGTTGCCTGGTTCGATTCATAATCCCGCCAGTCGTGGCTGTAATGCGCTGATTAAATCCGGTGCTAAACTGGTAGAAAGTCCTGCTGATATTTATGAAGAGGTAGGAAGCCTGACAGAATGTGCAATAAACAATCAAATAGGCGTGCCTTTAGTAATGAAGGAAAATGAAGAATTGCCATTTCCCGCTCTGTTGGCTAACGTAGGCACCGAGGCAACACCCGTAGATGTCGTTGCTGAACGCTGTAAACAACCCATCCACCAAATTTTACCGCAATTATTAGAATTAGAACTGTCTGGTTGGGTGACTGCAGTGCCCGGTGGTTATATCAGAACGAGGAGGGGCTAGTTATGATGGATATTCTTATGTATCTATTTGAAACCTACATTCAAAGCGAAGCCGAGCTGTTAGTGGATCAAGAAGAGCTCTCTGAAGAGCTTTTGCGTGCAGGTTTTCATCAGGATGATATTTACAAGTCATTAGAGTGGCTTGAAAAACTGGCGGCTTTACAAGAAACAGAAAATACACCGTATGTTAACCACAGTGCGATAACATCGATGCGCATCTATACCGCTGATGAAATGTTGCGGATGGATACGGCTTGTCGTGGTTTTTTACTTTATCTTGAGCAAATCGATGTATTAAATACTGATACTCGTGAAATGGTGATTGATCGGGTGATGGAACTCGATACTCAAGAGTTTGTACTTGATGATCTAAAGTGGATTATTCTGATGGTGTTATTTAACGCCCCAGGAAACGAAGCTGCATATGATAAAGTAGAAGAATTATTATATGGCGCAGAAGATGGAGGTCTACATTAATAATGACAACTCATCATGATTCATTATTTTCTGCCCATGAACAAGCATTACAGCATCAATCATGCCCGCAATGTGAGGCTGATTTAGTGATGCGGTTTGGTAAACATGGTCCATTTTTAGGCTGCGATCATTACCCTGAGTGTGATTATATTCAGCCACTAAAACAAAATGATGGTCATATTGTTAAACAGTTAGATATGCCCTGCCCAGAATGTGCGCAACCGTTGGTATTACGCCAAGGTCGTTATGGCATGTTCATTGGGTGTTCGGCATACCCTGAGTGCCATTACCTTGCATCACCAGAAAAAAAACCGCAACAAACCCATATTGATTGTCCTGAGTGTCATCGGGGTCATTTAGTCGAGCGTAAATCACGCTATGGCAAACTGTTTTATGCGTGTGATAAATATCCGCAATGCCGCTTTGCTGTCAACAATCAGCCGGTTGTTGGTGTGTGTCAGCAGTGTGGTTTTGGGCTGTTGATAGAAAAAAAATTAGTCAGTGGTATTAAATTACAATGTGCTGATCGTAAGTGTAATGCTTATCAGAATGCTGAAAAATAGTGACTATATTGAATAACATTAATAAGCCTGCATTACGATGCAGGCTTTTTTGTGAGTGGTGTTTAGCGTGGTAATGTCGGGAAATATTGTTTCGATAATATTTGACCTAACAACATTAATTGATATTGCAGTTGTTCTGGAGTGGCCGCGCAAACATTGATATGCCCCATTTTACGTCCCGCTCGTTTTTCTTTGCCGTACCAATGTACGTGGCAACTTTCTAATGCCAATACAGCCAGTGGCACACTATCTTGACCTAAAATATTAATCATCGCACTCGGACGAATGAGTGCAGTACCACCCAGTGGTAAATCACATACTGCGCGCAGATGGTTCTCAAATTGACAGGTTTCCGCTCCTTGCTGAGTCCAATGGCCTGAATTATGAACGCGAGGTGCTATTTCATTGACTAATAACGCACCATTCACTTCAAAAAACTCCAGTGCCAGTACACCTATATAATTGAGTTGTTCAGCAACGGCGGTAAACATCTGCTGTGCTTGTTGTTGCAGAATGGTATCGCCAACAATGGCTGTTGATAGGCTGAGTACGCCGTCAGTGTGTACATTTTCACTGAGGGTATAGGTTTTAACATCACCATTGGCATTACGGACACCAATTAAAGACACTTCACGATCAAAACCAATAAATTTTTCTGCCACAATCGCTTGGTTATTAGTCGCAGCAATGCAGTGCGCCATTTCGGCCCATACTGATTCAATTTGATCGCGGGTTTTTAAGCGCCATTGACCTTTACCGTCATAACCACCGAGCGCTGTTTTTAATACCATCGGTAGGCCCAGCGTGGTGATTGCTGCGTCTAAATCGGTGCGAGTATTAATGATATGGTGCGGTGCATTAGCAACTTTCGCGAGATCCAATAAGGTTTTTTCGATACGACGATCGCCGCCGGCTTTTATGGCTTTTGGGTGAGGCTTAAATTTACCACTCGCGGCGCAGAGCGATAAAATATCTGTGGGTATATGTTCAAACTCAGCGGTGATCACATCGACAGCAGCAATTGCTTCAATCAGTGAGAGTGATTGGCACTGTTGAGTGAGAGGGTGTACAACATTAGTGCTGACAACATCATAGGCGATGACATCAATATTCAGTGGTGCTCCGGCTAACGCCATCATTCGTGCCAGTTGCCCAGCGCCAAGGACCAATACTTGATTCATTATGCGTCCTCAGCCGGATTTGGGTTATCAAGTACGGTATCTGTTTGTTGTTGACGGAACGCTTCTACTGCGGCTAAAACTTCTGGGTTATGTGTCGCAATGATTTGAGCTGCTAATAAACCAGCATTAGCGGCACCCGCTTCACCAATCGCGAGTGTCCCTACAGCAATACCTTTAGGCATTTGCACAATCGATAATAATGAATCCATACCTTTTAAAGCGCGAGATTGAATAGGAACGCCAAGGACGGGCAAACTGGTAAATGCGGCAGTCATACCGGGTAAATGTGCCGCCCCGCCAGCACCAGCAATAATGACATTGATGCCACGACTGCGTGCTGTTTCAGCGTATTCCGCTAATAAATGAGGAGTACGGTGAGCTGAAACCACTTTAGTTTCGTAAGCAACATTAAAACGCTTCAACATTTCTGCTGCATGTTGCATGGTTGGCCAATCAGATTTTGATCCCATGATAATTCCAACTTTCATTCCAATCTCCTATAGGTAATGAACAACTAAAGTGTAATTTTCGCCATTATACGGTGATTTAACTCAAAGGAAAACGTTTGCGTAGTGAAAGTTACGCTATGATTAACCTTCAATGGTGTTGTTCCGTATGTGTCGGTATGATGATTACCATAACTAAAAATAGAATATCAGCTGAATACAAAACAGGGGAATTTGTGGCAAATATTACGCAAGTGGTTACAGCGCTAAAGCAAGGTCAAGTAATTGGTTATCCAACAGAAGCGGTGTTTGGTGTCGGTTGTGATCCTGATAATCAACAGGCCGTTAATAAACTATTGGCACTGAAACAACGCCCAATGGAAAAAGGTTTGATCTTAATTGCTGCTGATTATGAGCAGTTATTGCCGTATATCGATGATAGCCAATTAACACCGCAACAGAAGCAAACGGTTTTAGCCTCATGGCCAGGACCTGTCACTTGGGTAATGCCAACCAAAGCCAACATCCCTGTTTTTTTAACGGGTCAGTTTTCTACCATTGCTGTTCGTGTTACCGCGCATCCGTTAGTTCAGCAACTATGCCGTGAATTCGGTAAGCCAATAACTTCAACCAGCGCTAATTTAACCGGACTTGAGCCGGGGCGTACAGTGGCAGATGTAGAGCAACAGTTGGGGGATAAACTAGCTGCAATATTGAATGGTGAGACGGGCGGACGCAATAATCCTTCTGAAATTCGTGATGCCCAAACGGGTAATATTTTCCGTCAGGGGTAATCAATGATTAATCGTAACCAGATAGATATTAATAAGAACGCTGTAAAAACATTCCTGCTCCAATTACAAAACACCATTTGTCTGGCATTAGCACAACAAGATAACGGTGCTGAGTTTGAACAAGATCAATGGCAACGTGAGCAAGGTGGCGGAGGTCGTAGTCGCGTATTACGTAATGGTGCAGTGTTTGAACAAGCCGGCGTTAATTTCTCTCATGTCTATGGTGATGAGATGCCAGCTTCTGCGACAGCGCATCGTCCGGAACTTGCTGGACGACGGTTTGAAGCTATGGGGGTATCATTAGTGATTCATCCTCATAATCCTTATGTGCCGACATCCCATGCCAATGTGCGTTTTTTCATTGCAGAAAAAGACGGTGAAGCACCTGTATGGTGGTTTGGTGGTGGGTTTGATTTAACGCCTTTTTATCCGTTTGATGACGATTGTCAGCATTGGCATGATACCGCGAAAGCGATTTGTGCGCCGTTTGGTGATGATGTCTATCCACAACACAAAGCATGGTGTGATAAATATTTCTTTTTACCTCATCGTGATGAAACCCGCGGTATCGGTGGACTGTTTTTTGATGATCTCAACCAATGGGGTTTTGAAAAAAGCTTTGCTTATACTCAAGCGGTCGGTAATGGTTTTATTGATGCTTATGTACCGATTGTTGCTCAACGGTATGGGTTACCTTATGGCGAGCGCGAGCGTGAATTTCAGCTTTATCGTCGTGGGCGCTATGTTGAATTTAACTTAGTGTATGATCGCGGTACCCTGTTTGGTTTGCAAAGCGGCGGTCGTACCGAATCGATCTTAATGTCGATGCCACCTTTAGCGCGTTGGGAATATTGTTATCACCCCGATCCTGATGCCGCAGAAGCACGTTTGAGTCGTGATTATCTTCACCCTCGAGAATGGTAAATTGGCAGCAGCAATGTTTGGCAGTTATTTCATCCAGTGGTAGGGTCGATATATCGGCCCTTTTATTTGAGTAATGGACTATGGACAAATATATCGTGGTGGGCAATCCCATCAATCACAGTAAATCCCCTTTCATTCATACCCTTTTTGCCCGTCAAACCAGCCAGAAGATGGAATACTGTAGTCAGTTAGTGGCACTCGATGGCTTTGTGACTGCAATGGATGCTTTTTTTGCCGAGGGTGGTAAAGGCTGTAATATTACGGTGCCGTTTAAAGAGCAAGCCTTTGAGTACGCGACCCGACTTACGCAAAGGGCTCAATTAGCGGGCGCAGTAAACACGCTAAAAAGTTTAGATGATGGTGGTGTATTAGGTGATAACACGGATGGTGAAGGCTTGGTGCAAGATTTATTGCACCAACAGGTCGCACTGAAAGATAAACGTATTTTATTAATCGGTGCTGGCGGCGCTGCACGAGGGGTGATTCTACCTTTATTAGCCCAGCAGCCACAGACACTCATTATAACTAATCGCACCTTGACCAAAGCCCAACAGTTAGCCACATTATTTGCTGAATATGGTGATGTTGAAGCGTTATCTTTTGATGCTTTAGGTGAGCAGAGTTTTGACGTGGTTATTAATTCAACTTCAGCGAGTTTGAGTGGTCATGTTCCAGCCGTGCCAACATCTGTTATCGGTCAACAGACTTGTTGCTATGATATGGTCTACGGTTCCAGTGTTACGGCCTTTAATCAATGGGCGCAACAACAAAATGCGCTTAAAACGATTGATGGTTTAGGAATGTTAGTTGGGCAAGCCGCCGAGAGTTTTATGCTGTGGCGAGGATTACGCCCAGGCGCTAAACAAGTACAACGTGAATTAAGACGCCTTTTACAAGAGTAAAAATTACATGAACCAAAATATATTATTTGCTGATATTCAAACTTGGCACTCAGATCAGCAAGCGATTCACTTTCCAGCCCAGCAAGGTGGCGCACTGATCAATTGCTGGTTGCCATTATCATGGCTACAACAACAAAGTGAGCAAGCACTATCGATGCCAGAAGATATTATTGCGACTTTTATTGAATATCGATTTGATATTGAAGATATTGCCGAAGCAATGATTGAGAATGAAGACTTTAATGATAATGGCGATATCATTGTTAATGAATAGTATCGCCGTGATCAGATGTAATCATTCGTTAAGGTATTCATCTTTTAAGTGCACATAATTAATTGCTGATTGGGTTAATGACATTAACTCTACCGCTGTTAATGGGCGGATTTGTTTAACTGGGCTTCCTATATAAAGGAAGCCAGAACAAAGCTGCTTTTTTGGCGGTACTAAAGTGCCCGCTCCAATAATGACATCATGCTCAATAATGGCCCCATCTAAAATAATAGTTCCCATACCGATTAAGACACGATCTTCAATCTTGCAGCCATGTAACATCACTTTATGACCCACAGTTACATCATTACCGATAATAAGTGGATATCCATCAGGGTTTGTAGTGCTAACTCGACTAACGTGAAGTATTGAACCATCTTGAATATTACTGCGCTGGCCAATATGAATGTGATTAACATCCCCACGAGCAACAACCAAAGGCCACAAACTACTGTCTGTTCCGATGTTAACCTTACCGATAACGACCGCTGTAGTATCTATATAGACATTATCGGCAAGCTGCGGCGTGTGATTTTGATAATGGCGAAGAAGGAAGGACATAAGAAGGCTTATCTGAACGAAGTTATTCTTCCACCATAACGAAACTTTCGTGTGATTAACAACCAAAAAATTAGGGGTTGATCGTTATTTGGACATTCGGGCAAATATGACAAATTTATTGCAATTTAGCCCTTGCTAATGTGATCGAACTCTCTATACTACGACCTCACTGACACGGAGCAAGTCATTGGCTAGCAACGAAATCAGTA
>NZ_WMDN01000037.1:0-19014 GCF_021236965.1 Photobacterium carnosum
TATTGATGACGTAAAAAAGGCCGCTATTGCGACCTTTATCGTTGTGTTATTTTAAGACAAAGGGAATTAAATCACCATTTCCGTTTTGGTTGGAATAATACATCTAATTCATCATTATCTTTATCGAGTAATTGTTGTCGTTCTTGTTCACTACTGACACTAATATTATTATCAATTTCACTCAGCATATATTGAAGTTTCTGCTGGGCTTTAGTCGCATAATCATCATTACGAGAAGATAGAACATCAATGCCTTTTTTTAGTAATTGTTTGGCTGTTCCAAATTGACGTTTTAAGCGGGCATCGTTAGCTCGTTTCACAACATTTTCAATATTAATTCTTAATTGCATGTTTTCTAAGCGTGTATTTTCAATAACGTAGGCTTGAGTCGCAATTCGACCTTTACCATGCTCGCTTTTAATTACATTTTTTAATCGTTTAACCAGTTGGAGCATACCAATGGCTTGACGATCAGAATTTGGGACTTGAAAAGAGACAATATTAGATTGGTCAAAATGTGTTTCGAGGTGTGTTAATTGTTCGCTTACGTGATGGATACGTTGTTTTAGTGAACGGTCTTTAGTGTCAACTTCAGCAATCGTTTCTAGAGCATAAAGAATTCGTCGATTAAGACACACTAAGAGTTCTTTACTATAGGGTAAATGACTAGCGTTACTTATAAGTTCTTCTGTGGCGTCAATGATTGATACTTGCTTAGCTAATTCTTGTTGTTTAGCACTTTCTAGTCGCTGACGGTATTGAATGATTATATTGTAACCAACAATTAAAATGAGTAGCAGGCTGATTAAGCCAATGATAAGAGGAATACTCATAAAATGTGTCTATCTTCTAAAGTTGATATAGTATCAATGAAGATACACTATCTCGTTGTTTGGTGGTAGTTTGTTAGTAAAAAATGCTAACTAATTAATGCTACAGAGAAAGATATGGCTTTTTAAATTAAATGCTTTGTTTTTATTCTAAGTTTACTTCAATATACAGAGTTATAGAGTAAATATAGCGTAATTTATAGAAGATAAAACGATTTTTACGGAATATTTTTAGATAATAATATTATTATTTCTCTCCTATTTTTAACATATTATTTAATATAATTAAACGCTCATATGTTAGCGTATGTTTGTGCATTGCCTTATGCCTGTTTGATTGTGGAAGTGTATTTCTATAATTAAAAGTAAATTAATACTATGAAACAAGGCTAATTCAATATATAAAATATTTATTACATGGTTGCACGATCATGCTTTGAAATAAAAATCAGTAAATGAGTTTATGGATAGGTGTGAAAGGTAACGGATTATTGATTGGGCGAGACCATGAAATTACAACAATTACGTTATATCGTTGAGGTCGTAAATCATAACCTTAATGTTTCTTCAACGGCAGAGAGTTTATATACTTCTCAGCCGGGTATTAGCAAGCAAGTGCGTTTATTAGAAGATGAATTAGGTATTCAAATTTTTGAACGTAGCGGTAAGCATTTAACTAAAGTGACGTCTGCTGGCGAAGAAATTGTACGCATTTCACGTGATATTTTATCACGAGTTGAGAGTATTAAAGCGGTTGCCGGCGAGCACACTCACCCTGAAATGGGTACGTTGAATATTGCAACAACGCATACCCAAGCTCGTTATGCACTGCCGCAGGTGATTCAAGGATTTACACGTCGATTCCCTAAAGTGTCATTACATATGCACCAAGGCACACCAACGCAAATTGCAGATGCTGTTGGTAAAGGTAATTCTGATTTTGCAATAGCAACAGAAGCATTACATTTATATCAAGATATGATTATGTTGCCTTGTTATTATTGGAATCGTTCTATTGTTGTACGTAAAGATCATCCTCTTGCGACTAAAAAAGTGATTACTATTCATGATTTAGCTGCTTACTCATTAGTGACTTATGTATTTGGTTTTACAGGGCGTTCAGAACTTGACAGTGCCTTTAATCGTTCAGGCTTAACGCCAAAAATCGTTTTTACTGCAACAGACGCCGATGTTATTAAAACCTATGTACGTTTAGGTCTTGGTGTTGGGGTTATCGCAAGTATGGCGATGGATCCTGATGCTGATCATGATTTAGTCGCCATTGATGCTCGCCATATTTTTGAGTCAAGTATGACGATGATAGGCTTTAAGAAAGGCACTTTTTTACGTACTTATATGTATGATTTTATAGAGCGTTTTGCGCCTCATCTTACGCGTAATGTTGTTGATCAAGCTATAGCATTAAAAAATGCAGCAGAAATAAATAATATGTTTGCTTCAATGGATTTACCGATTAGATAATATAATCTGTTGTTACTTGATTCATAACCGCTAGTGATGGCGGTTTTTTTATTTGATTAATGTGTAAGTCGTTAGCTTGGTATACACTAGCCTCCAATTTTGGTGGGTTAATGGTTGTTTATGTCTAACTACGTTGAGCTTTTTCATCGTCTTGATGCATTATTGGTAAAGAATCGTCATTTTTGGCAGTTTATGCCGTTTGCTGAACGTGGGTTTGTTTGGCATCAAAATTTGCCGTTTTGTCAGTGGTTAATGGCATTAGATGACAATCAGTTACAGTTGTTAGGGGATGATATTCATGCATTAACGGCAGCATTAATGCCATGGATTGAAGACGCCGAGGTGCTAACTCAACTTGCAACTGAAATACAGCCATTAGCGCGTACGAAAACATTCATACCCCAAGGTTTTGATAGCGGTATTCCCGGACGAAAATGGCAACAAATTATCGCTTTTAATGAGGTGTTACCAGCATTAGGTTTACCATGGCTAGAATGGTGTGCGGGTAAAGGGTATCTTGGGCGTGTATTGGCGATATCACATCAACAGCCAGTCACGAGCCTTGAATGGCAACAGCAATTATGTATTGACGGTGAGCAAGCCGCAAAACAATTACAATTAAACATTAATTTTGTTCATGCCGATGCATTTAGCGCAGATAGTGATGAGGCTATTGTTACTAATCAACATGCGGTTGCGTTACATGCCTGTGGTGATTTGCATGTGTCATTATTAGAGCGAGTGGTTGCTAAAAAAGGGGCCGCAGTCAGTATTTCACCTTGTTGTTATCATTTAATCCGCCAGTCACATTATCAGCCAATGTCGGCAGTTGCTAAAACAAGCACATTGGTTTTATCTAAACATGATTTACGGCTCCCATTACAAGAAACGGTTACTGCGGGTAATCGAGTAAAACAGTTACGATTTGTGGAAGTAAGCTTTCGTTTAGGATTTGATTTATTACAACGTGAATTAAGCCAAACGGATATTTACCTTTCTGTCCCTAATGTACAAAAAGCATTATTGACGCAAGGTTTTAAAGCGTTTTGTCAGTGGGCTGCCGCAAGAAGAGGTGTGCAGTTACCTGAGAACATTGATTTTGATGAGTGGCAACGTCAGGGTGAAAAGCGATTTAGAATTATAGAAAGAATGGAACTTGTTCGGCAATTATTTAGACGACCACTTGAAATTTGGCTCGCCTTGGATCGTGCTTGTTTTCTTGAAGAGCAAGGATATGACGTCATGATTGGCTCTTTTTGTGATAAACCTATAACGCCCCGTAATTTATTGATTCATGCTGAACGGCGTGATCGGATGCATTTATAATTAAATATTCCCTATCAAATTAATGATAGGGAAATAATTATTATTTAGAAGGGTAGTGATGTTGGAGTATTTATTAAGGTTGTGTGGAAATATTTTTTTTCAAGTTCATGTACTGGCATCGGTTTACTAAAGAAATATCCTTGGCAATAATCAAAACCACATTGATTGATATAATCAAGTTGGACTTGTGTTTCTACACCTTCAGCGACAACTTTTAAATTTAGCTTTTCACAGATAGCTTTGGTCGCTTCAATAATAACTTTATTACTTGTGTGTTTGCCTTGAACAAAACTTTGGTCAAGTTTAACCGTGCTAATAGGTAGCTCATGAAGTTGTGATAGTGAGGAATAACCCGTACCAAAATCATCTAAATATAATTCAATTCCCATTGCCGCTAATGCATCAAGACAAGGTTTGGTTTCACAGTAATCTTGTAGCATGGCTGATTCTGTGATTTCTAATGCGAGTTGTGCTGGATTAACATTATATTGGCTAATAATTTGCTCAATAGTTTGCGCAAGGCTTGGTTGTAATTGTGCTCGTGATAAATTGATGCTGATAATAAAAGATTGATTATAATGTTGGGTCCAATAGGCCAGTTGTTGACAAGCATTGTGTAAAATCCATAATCCTAGCGGAACAATTTGCCCCGTCTCTTCTGCTAATGGAATAAACTCAGCGGGTGAAACTTGACCTAGTGAATCATCATGCCAGCGGATCAATGCTTCAAAACCTTTTAATTGTTGGTTTTTTAAATTAACAATAGGTTGATAATACAGCTCAAAATCATGATTCTCTAACGCTTGTGATAAATGATGACGTAAGGTCATTTTACGATATAACGCATCGGCCATTTCTTGTAAAAATGGATAATAACAATTTCGGCCACGTTGTTTAGCGCGGTGCATTGCCATATCTGCTTGTGTTACCAGCGTATCAAAATTATTGGCATCATCAGGATAATTTGCAGTACCAATACTGCAACTGATAGAGAGTTCACCAATATCTTTAATATGAAAAGGACGATTTAAGGTTTTTATTATTTGATCTGTAAAATCAGGGATAGTGGTATAATTACGCTTCTCTATTTGAATAATAAATTCATCACCGCCAAAACGGGCAACAAGACCTTTGTCTTTGACAATATTTAATAATCGTATTGCGACTGCGCGTAATAATTTATCACCAACGGCATGACCATAAGAATCATTAACTAGCTTGAAACCATCAAGATCAAGAAATAATAAACTATAATGAGATAGATGATGATGACTGGCTTTTAATGCTGCAGAAACACCACGCCGATTCATTAAACCGGTAAGAAAATCATGCTCAGCATTATATTTTTCTTTGTTGATTTTTTCTTTATCTTTGGTGACATTGATTAATTGCAATAATAGTTGTGAGTTATTATTGAGCCATTTTGCTTCAATATCAAACCAATGATGACCTTGTCCTGTCCAACATAAGCGATTGCATTTGAAATTATTATCTTTTTTTGTCTCTTCTAACCATTGCTGAGAAATATTTGTATCGCCAATAAACTCAGAGAGATCGATTAAATTGTCGCCATAATTATTTAAAAAAGCATTATTAGCACTGATAAAGTTACCGTTACTCGAAAAAAGTAATGATAAATTTGAGCAATCGGAGAATGCAAGATCATGGCGTAATGAAGACTCATCAGCAATGACTTCAACCAGCATGGCCATACGATCATTCTCAATAGGGATCCCTGAAAATAAGCAGAGTGTATTTTTGGCGATTTTTCTAGGGTGAAAATTCCACCAAGTTTTAATGACTTTATTTGCTTTGAATGCTTGTTGGTATTCTAAGAATGTTGCAGCAACAGCCGCTGACATATCTTGGCTAAAATCACGATTTAAGAGTTCTTCAATTGATGTTGCTTCCCATAAACGCAGTGATTTATCATTTGCCCATAGGATTTTTTTATTATCGATATCAAAGACCCAGATTGGATTTTGGAGATAATATAACAGTGAGAATGGATCCATCTCCAACTTCTTTCTTTGTATTTATGTGCTAATTCGCAAAATGATAACTGAAATAATGCTAGTAAAGTATATATTTATGGTGATCGCGTGATATTGGTTCATTTTTTAATATGATTTTTATGGTTTATTGTGCCGTTTAGATAAATGACAAGGATATTAATATTCTTGTCATTTATGTGCTGCGGATAATGATTAACCTACCGCGGGTATTATTCCAACCATTTGTAATAACTGGGCTGTGATAATAATAATACCGATGATGGTTACAATAGCTAAAGACAGTGAACCACCTTTTACAATATACCCTGATGGATTGTTTGTTGTTTGTTGTACTTTACGCTGTGCGCTAACCATGGCAACGGGTAGGAATATTGCCAGAATAACCAATGAAATAGCGGCGTAGCCTAATGCTATAATAAATCCTTGAGGATAAAAAATAGCAAATGCGAGTGGTGGTAAAAAGGTGATTAGCGCCGTTTGTCCTCGTCCAGTTAAGTGATTGCCACGATTAAGTGTATCCGCCAGAAAATCAAACAGTCCTAAGCTGACACCAAGGAAGGAGGTCGCAAGTGCTAAATCTGCAAAGATAGAGACAGATTGACCTACCATCGGGTTATGCAGTAATTGACTTAAACTGCCAATAAATGCTCCAAGTGTACTGTTCGCCATTAATTGTGGTTGACTCATTATTCCTTGGCTTGCTAATTGCCATAAAATATATACGACTAATGGTAGCGCAGAGCCAAAGATCATTATTTTTTTCAGTACTTTGATATCGATTCCAATGTAACGAACAATGGAAGGAATGCTACCGTGAAAGCCAAAAGAAGTAAAAATAACCGGTAATGCAGACAGAATTAAGCCTTTTTCAATAGGCATGTTAACGAGATGTTGCCTTTGAATATGAGGTAGCAGCAGTCCAAGCATTAGCGCAAGTGCAATTACTTTTGCGGTGAAAAGGATACGGTTAACGATATCAACACTGTGGGTGCCTATTGATACCACACTGGCAATAATAAGCGTAAACACCACCGCTCCAACTTGAGGGGCAATAGTTGTTCCTGTCCACGTTGATATTCTTTCACTTAACTGGCTACCACCGCCTGCGATGTAAGCTGCACATAATGCATAAAATAAAAAGAACATGGCTAATGTTGCGATAGTTTGACCTTTACGACCTAATAATTCGAGTGCCAATGTATTGAGTGTTGCGGAAGGATCTGCATGTTGATGGATTTCTAACATTAATAATGCGGTGTAGGTCATTAACGCCCAAATACCAACCATGATAATTGTTGCGGTAGTGAATCCTAATCCTGCGGAGGCAAGAGGAAGGGCTAGCATACCAGCACCAATTGTAGTGCCTGCAATGATCAGCATACTGCCGAATGTTTTATTTAAAGACATGATTATGTCACTCCCTGAAGGATAAGAACTTAACGTGGGAGGGGGTATAAATACACCTGTGGTCGCTCCCTATATATAAAGCAGGCCACAATGGCATAATCGAGATGAAGTGTTTTAAAATGTTTACACCTAGATTGAGCCACTGTGGCTATCGATAGGCAGTCTTAGGATGGGTAGTTTGCACGTTTATTCTCTCTAAGCTAGGTGTAATTGCAAATTAATAATATTTTGCTGTTGTTCGTTACATTAACGATAGAGTTTATAACTGTCAACTTATCTTTATTGTGTAAATAATTGTATACACCCATTCTGGCGATTTAACAAAAAATCAATAATAATGGTGATGCATAATATTCTGTCCATGGCGTAGGGTTCAGCATAAACTATAAAAAATCAGCAATATTTTATAGGGAATAACAACCATGCTTAGTGTCGTAATGATCAGTACAGGTGAAGAAGTACTATATGGGGATATTACCGATACTAATGCGGCATGGTTATCAGCTCAGTTGTTTGAACAAGGTTTTGCGATGACGCGCCGTGTGACTGTGGGTGATAACTATGAAGCATTAGCTAAAGAAATTGAAATGTGCAGTTTAAGTGCGGATATTGTGATTGTTAATGGCGGTTTAGGGCCAACATCTGATGATCTTACTGCTGCTTCTGCGGCAATGGCGGCTAATGTTGGTCTTGAGCAATCAAATGCCTGGGTCGATGAAATGACGGCCAAGTATAAGCAAGTGGGAAGAGTGATGCCTGCGGCTAATCTTAAACAAGCGATGTTACCCGAAGGTGCTGAATTAATTGATAACCCTGTTGGTACTGCTTGTGGTTTTATGATGCAGTTAAATCGTGCGTGGTTATTTTTTACGCCTGGTGTACCAAGTGAATTTAAAGTTATGGTGAATGATCAAATCTTACCGCGCTTGAAGACCATGTTTAATGTAACAAATAGCAAAGTCTGTCATCGTCTTTACACTTATGGTCTGTCTGAATCGGGTATTAGTGATCTGTTTCAATCATTAACATTACCAGAAACATGTAGTTTAGGTTATCGCTCATCGTTACCTTTTATCGAAATAAAATTATTTGCACCACAAGATGATTGTCAGGTACCGATATTATTGGGAAATATGATTGAATTGCTTAGTGATAATATTGTCGGTGAGGGCTGTGATTTACTAAATACCATCGCTAATTTATTAACTGATGATGCAACGTTAGTATTATCAGAACAAAGCTCTGGTGGCTTTGCCGTTAATTGGTTACAAGATGTATCATCATTAAGTGCTCGATTAGTTGTGAGTGAAGTTATGGCTGATAGTATCGATGAGCAGGCTTGTGTCGAAGAATTATCGACCTTAATTGCGTTACGAGCACAGCGATTACATCTACATGCTCCCGCAACATATACACTAACGACTGGTCCATCATTAACTGAAGGTGGTTTTATGTTAGGTCTTTCAACCCCTGATGGTTGCTGGTGTCAGCAGCTAATGTTTAAGCGTCAATATAATAATTATAATCGACGTTGGATTATCTCTACGGTACTTTTTGATATGTTACGCCGACATTTACAAGGTAAAGATGTGTTTGGCTGTTATGAATCACTTGATCGCGTTGCAAGTGAGCATTTATAAGGTTTTATAGTAATAATATGAGGTATTACTGTCATTTTTTTGTTATTTTGAATGCTGTATTATTGTAATGATAAATGATAGGCTTTAACGAAAGACAGTTACTAACCGTAACATGTGTTATTACAATTATCGTTATAATCATGGTGAGTAACTCAAACATAAGCAGAGTAATTTCTTCAAATAAATATCCGTAAATTTAAGGAAAAATAATGGCTTTTAAATTAAAAAAAGTAGTAATAGCAACCTCAGTAATGTTATCAGCTTTAATGCTACAAGCATGTAATGATAATGAAGCGACTGTTAAGGCTCCTCAGCAAGCGACTGTTGTTGTTAAAGCAGAGAAAGCGGATATGAAACCATTAGAAGTAAATGTTATCTATTTAGATCGCCGTATGTTGCCACCCGGTGCGGTATTAAATGTTGCTCTTGAAGATGTCTCTCTTGCTGACGCGCTATCAGTAACATTAAGTACTGAATCAATGGATATTGCTGGTGCGCCACCTTATCCTGTTACATTAAATTATGATGCGAATAAAATAAAAACTAACCACCGTTACAATGTAAGAGCAACGGTGAAAGTAAATGATAAATTGATCATGACTTCAACGTCAGCGATGGATCCGTTTGCAACTGATGCAAAACAGCCATTAGAGGTTAAATTAGATCGTGTTGCGCCACCTCAAAATGTAGCGCCACAAGCTAATCAACCCACACTTGCTGGGCCACAATGGCAATTAGTGACATTATCAGGCCAAGCGGTGAAACCTGGCGCTGGTGGCAATAATGCATTTATTCAGTTTGATGTAACAACGAATAGTGTTAATGGCTTTTCTGGCTGTAATAATTTCCACGGTGCATTAGAATCTCAAACAGCAACAACATTAACGATAGGCCAAGCAGCATCGACACGTAAAATGTGTATGGAAGGAATGGAATTAGAGCAAGCATTCTTAGCGGCATTGCCTAAATTTGCTAGCTATAGCATTAATAATAATACATTAAGTATTAAAAATAATAACGATAATGTTATTGCTATATTTAAAATAAAATAATGTTGTAATAAAAAATATATTATAGCGTATAGAAGAAAATTTCTTTTATACGCTTTTTTTTTGTGGATATTAATTGTTGATTATTAAATAAATGACAAAGTCACTTAGTTCAAAAAATAGAAATACGCAAAAAAAACTTATTTAATTATATATTAGTCAAAATATTAGAATATATCATTAACAAATAAACCTACCTTCATATTTTAAATTATACTTATTTCGATATAACACAGCGATGGGTAATTCCATATAAATAATAGTGTTTTAAATGTAATTAAATAAGCTATAAGGTAGTTCACGTTATGAGTTCAAATAATAACAAAATGGGACTAATGGGATTAACGACCATTGTGACCGTTAATATGATGGGATCGGGGATAATATTATTACCCTCAAGCTTAGCCGCAACAGGGGGGATAGCGTTACTTGCATGGGTTGTTACTGCCATTGGTGCATTAGCGATTGCTTATGCATTTGCTAAATGTGGCATGTATTGTACTGATGATGGCGGTATGTCCGCTTATGCAGAAAAAGCACATGGTAAATCCAGTTTTTTTATTGCCTCTTATACTTACTATGTGTGTCTTGTTATTAGTGCTGTAGCCATCGCAGTGTCATGTGTCGGCTACTTGGAATATTTTATTCCGTGGTTAAAAGAAACGCCAATACATACTTTTGTTGGTGTTATTTCTATTTTAATTATTACTATGTTTGCCAATGTTAAGGGCGCGAAAATAACCGGACAAATATCTACAATAACGGTATGGGGTATTATTATCCCAGTGTTGGGTTTATCCATTATTGGCTGGTTTTGGTTTGATGCTAAAGTGTTTGAAGAAGCTTGGAATCCGCATGATATCTCGGCTGGCAGTGCAATTTATTCGGGTATGGCACTCACATTATGGGCCTTTTTAGGTATTGAATCAGCAGGTGCTAACTCGGGTACGGTTGAAAATCCAAAACGTAATGTGCCATTAGCATGTATGTTGGCGACTGTATTTTCTGCGGCAACCTATATTGCTTCCACAACCGTTATTCAAGGCATTATTCCCAATGAAGTATTAGCGAAATCAGATTCTCCTTTTGGGCTTGTTTTTGCACAAATGTTTAGCCCATTAGTCGGTGAAATTATTACCGCAATGGCAATCATGGCTTGTTTAGGATCATTGCTTGGGTGGCAATTTACTAATGCGCAGGTTTCTAAAGTGGCTGCGGATATGCGTTTATTTCCCAAAATTTTTGGCGATGTGAATAAATATGATGCACCATTTAAAGGTATGATGATTATGTTAGCCTTTGAGTTAATCCTTGCCATTATGACTATTTCCCCAACCTTATTAAAACAATTCAATGTATTAGTGAACTTAGCCGTATTTATAAATATGGTGCCTTATGTATTAGCATTAACGGCACTCGGTATTATTATGAAGAATGCAGATGTTAATCAAAAAGAATATAACAACGGTATTATTATTGGTTCAGTTGCCGTTCTATATAGTATATACGGTGCATATTCTACTGGTGAGGTAGCCGTATTCTATGGCGCTATCATTACATTACTGGGTTATTTCTTTTATGGGTTTATTGCTAGTCGTGAAGCGGTAAATAATAAAGTGTCATCGTGAGTTTTATTGTATTAAACGAAATCTTAATTATTAATCTTAAAGTAAAGGATTGTATATGTTGAATTATGGTAAGCATATGAGAGTATTAATTTTTGATAATTCTCAGGCTACGGGGGTGGTTGCAAATGCCATTGACCGTTTAGTTGAACAATTTGAAGATGAATCAATTATTGTCGCCAAAGCATCTACCTACGATGATTGTTATTCAATGCTTAATGTTAATATGGCCGTTGATTGCTTTATGTTGACCTCAAGCATGACGGGACAGCAACAAGAAGAGAATGATATGTTCTTTTCACTGATTGAAAAATTAAATCAACGTCAGCAAGGTGTTCCAGTTTTCTTACTTGCAGAACGTAAGAAAATGACCTTAACAGTTGATCGTCATTTGATGTCATTAGTGAGTGAGTTTGCATGGATTCTAGAAGATACCTCTGATTTTATGGCGGGTAGGGCAATTGCTGCCATGAAACGTTATCGTGATCAGTTATTACCGCCGCTCGCCAATGCAATGATGAAGTACGACAGTATTCATGAATATTCATGGGCGGCACCGGGTCATCAAGGCGGGGTCGGTTTTCTAAAAACACCTGAAGGTCAGCGGTTCTATAATTATTATGGGGAAGGGCTTTTCCGCTCAGATATGGGTATTGAGCGTGGTTCGCTGGGTTCATTACTCGATCACACTGGAGCATTTGGTGAAAGTGAAGATTATGCAGCTAAAGTCTTTGGTGCTGATAAATCTTATTCATTGGTAACAGGTACATCTGGTGCAAACCGTACCATCATGCAAATTTGTATGAGAGAAAACACCTTAGCAATTTGTGATAGAAATTGTCATAAGTCGATAGAGCAGGGGTTAATGTTAACTGGGGCATTACCTGTTTATATGGTGCCAACCCGTAATCGTTACGGCATTATTGGACCGATTTATCCTGATCAAATGTCGCCTGAAGGTCTAAAAAAATCGGCACAAAGTAGTGAGTTAACAAAACATCTTGCGGGTGGAATGGCAACATATGCGGTGGTGACAAACTGTACTTATGATGGCTTATGCTATAACGCAAAACGTGCTCAAGATATTTTAAGCGAGAGTAGTAACCGTATTCACTTTGATGAAGCATGGTATGGCTACGCACGTTTTAATCCTATTTATACCGATCACTTTGCAATGCGTGGCGAGCCACAAGATACCCCTGATGATGGCCCGACGGTGTTTGCAACCCATTCAACCCATAAATTATTGAATGCACTGTCTCAAGCCTCGTGGATCCATGTCCGTAATGGTAAAGATCATATTAGTTTTGAGCGTTTTAACCAGTCATACATGATGCATGCAACCACATCACCACTGTATGCGATCAGTGTTTCTAATGATATTGCTGTCTCACAAATGGACGGTAATCGTGGTGAATCATTAACTAATGAAGTCATTAAAGAAGCGGTTGATTATCGTCAAGCAATGGGACGATTACATCGAGAATTTGTTGCTGATGGTGATTGGTTCTTTAAACCATGGAATGCGGAATCTATTGTTGATCCTGAAACCGGGGTTGAATATGGTTTTGAAGATGCGCCTGCAGAATTATTGGCTACTAACCAAGATTTTTGGATCATGAAACCAGGCGATAAATGGCATGGTTTCGACGATATTCCAAAAGATTGGTGCATGCTTGATCCCATTAAGGTCAGTATTTTAGCACCAGGAATGGGAGATGACGGTAAATTACTTGATACAGGTGTACCTGCCGCGTTAGTGACCCAATATTTAACCCGTTTTGGTATTGTGCCAACCCGTACCACTGATTTTCAAGTGATGTTCTTATTCTCAATGGGGATAACCAAAGGTAAGTGGGCAACGTTAGTGAATACGTTACTGAGCTTCAAAACCCATTATGATAATAATACCCCATTGAAATCAGTGTTACCTGATCTCGCCGCGAGTCACCCAAAAGTATATGGTGATTTAGGGCTTAAAGACTTGGGTGATAAGATGTTTACTTATTTGAAAACGCATACGCCATCTGAAATGTTAAATGCGGCTTATTCGACCTTACCTAAGGCTGATATTACACCACGAGCAGCATTTGAAGCGATAGTGGATGATAATGTTGAAATGGTGCCATCCAATAAACTCCAAGGGCGTATTGCTGCAAATGCCGTTATTCCTTATCCACCGGGTATTCCGATGTTAATGTCTGGTGAGAACTTTGGTGATGCCAATAGCCCTCAAATCGGTTATTTGCACAGTTTAGAAATTTGGGATAAAGAATTCCCAGGCTTTGAACATGAAACGGAAGGGACTGAAGTTGAAGATGGTGTTTATCATGTAATGTGTGTGAAGTAGTTAGCTACACCACTGACAGCCAATAAAAAATAGCTCTTTATTGTTTATCTTGATCAAAATAATCAGATAACGTTAAAGGGCTATTTTAGTTTTAGTTGGTTGTTGAGTATTTAATTGGTAATCAAAACTAATTTCAATATTCTGTTGTGGAAGAGAACAACAACTTAATATTTCATTTGGGCCAACAAAGGCTAACGTATCTGGTTGAGTCACTGTGCCTGAAACTAGTTTGCAACGACAAGCACCACACATGCCATTGCGACATTGATATTCAGGTTTAATACCAGCTTTTTCTAACTGGGTTAATAAAGGTTCATGGCGATTGCCACAAACCTTAATACCATTAACCGTAATGGTTAATTGACTCACAATTCAAAATCACCAAGATCATCAGCGCTAATGTCATTGTCAATTTGACCAACAAGGTATGAGCTGATTTCAGCTTCCTGAGGCGCAACTTGAACGTTATCTGATGATAACCAAGAGTTGATCCATGGAATTGGATTTTGATTGGCACCGTCATAAGCAGAACGTAGACCAACAGCGGCCATGCGCAAATTAGTAATATATTCGACGTATTGGCATAAAATTTCTTTGTTTAAGCCAATCATAGAGCCATCTTTGAATAGGTATTCTGCCCATTCTTTTTCTTGCTCTGCTGCAGCTTTAAAGATGTTGAAACATTCTTCTTCACATTCAGCTGCAATAATCGCCATTTGTGGATCATCATGACCATTACGTAACAAGTTCAACATATGTTGAGTACCTGTTAAGTGTAATGCTTCATCACGTGCAATTAGCTTAATGATTTTTGCATTACCTTCCATTACTTCACGCTCAGCGAAAGCAAATGAACAAGCAAAACTGACATAGAAACGAATTGCTTCCAATGCGTTAACAGACATTAAGCACAGGTAAAGTTTCTTTTTGATTTCATGTAAATCGACGGTGAAAGCAATACCATTAGCTGAATGTTGACCTTCACCGTAACGGTGGTAATCATTGGTTGCTACGATTAAATCATCATAGTATTTAGAAATATCACCAGCACGCTTAATAATATGTTCATTACGCACAATATCATCAAAAATAATCGATGGGTTATTGACGATATTACGAATGATATGAGTATAAGAACGTGAATGGATCGTTTCTGAAAACGACCATGTTTCAATCCATGTTTCTAATTCTGGTAGCGAAACGATAGGCAATAGTGCAACGTTAGGGCTACGGCCTTGAATTGAATCAAGTAGAGTTTGGTATTTTAAATTACTGATGAAAATATGTTTTTCATGATCTGGTAAATTATTGTAATCAATGCGATCACCAGAAACATCAACTTCTTCTGGACGCCAGAAAAAAGATAACTGTTTTTCGATAAGTTTTTCGAAAATTTCAAATTTTTGCTGGTCATAACGAGCAACATTCACAGATTGACCAAAGAACATAGGTTCTTTAAGTTGATCGTTACTTGTTTGACAAAAAGTACTGTAGGCCATGATATCCTCAAATCTAAAGGGAGCCATATGGCTCCCTTTTTAATACTTAAATTTTACAACTTGTACAATCATCATCACTCAGGTCGCTTTGACTATCTGATGCACCATCTCGAGTGTTATGGTAGTAAAGTGTTTTAATGCCTAATTTATAAGCATTAAGCAGATCTTTTAGTAGCAGTTTCATTGGGATTCTGCCACCCGGTTGTCGACTCGGGTCATAGTTAGTATTTGCCGAGATAGACTGATCAATAAACTTCTGCATAATGCCAACAAGTTGTAGGTAGCCATCGTTACTGCCAATGTTCCAAAGTAACTCATAGTTATCTTTGTATTTAGCGAACTCAGGAACAACTTGCTTGAGGATACCATCTTTTGATGCTTTAACGGAAACGTATCCACGTGGTGGTTCAATACCATTGGTCGCATTTGAAATTTGCGATGATGTTTCTGATGGCATCAATGCTGAAAGGGTTGAGTTACGCAGACCATGTGTCTTGATCTCTTTGCGTAATGTTTCCCAATCATAATGTAATTCTGCATTGCAAATATTATCGATTTCTTTTTTGTAAGTATCGATAGGCAAAATACCTTGTGAATACGTGGTCTCGTTAAATAACGGACAAGCGCCGTATTCTTTAGCTAGGTTCATTGATGCTTTCAATAAGTAGTATTGAATCGCTTCAAAAGCTTCATGGGTTAGGTTATTTGCACTACCATCTGAATAACGAACACCGTGTTTTGCTAAGTAGTAAGCAAAGTTAATCACGCCCACACCCAATGTACGGCGGTTCATGGTTGAACGACGAGCGGCAGGTAATGGGTAATCTTGGTAATCTAATAATGCATCTAGTGCTCGAACTGTCAGTTCAGCAAGCTCTTCTAAATCATCTAAGCTATCTATCGCACCTAAGTTAAATGCAGATAATGTACATAATGCGATTTCACCGTCTTCATCTTCAACATTCTTTAATGGCTTGGTTGGTAGCGCAATTTCAAGGCATAAGTTTGATTGACGAATAGGTGCAACAGCCGGATCAAACGGACTGTGTGTATTACAGTGGTCAACGTTTTGAATATAGATTCGACCTGTAGACGCACGTTCTTGCATCAACAATGAGAATAGTTCAATCGCTTTAATAGATTGTTTTTTAATGCTGTCGTCTTGTTCATACAAGTTATATAAGCGTTCAAATTCAACTTGATCAGCAAAAAATGCATCGTATAAACCAGGAACGTCAGAAGGAGAGAACAAAGAAATGTTCTGGCCTTTGATTAAACGGGTATACATTAATTTATTAATCTGTACACCGTAGTCCATATGACGAACGCGGTTTTCTTCAACACCACGGTTGTTCTTTAGCACTAATAGTGATTCAACTTCACGGTGCCAAATAGGGTAGAACAATGTTGCAGCACCACCACGAACACCACCTTGAGAACAGCATTTAACGGCTGTTTGGAAGTATTTGTAGAAAGGAATACAACCGGTGTGGAATGCTTCACCGCCACGGATTTCAGAACCTAAAGCACGAATTCGACCCGCGTTAATACCGATGCCAGCACGTTGTGACACATAGCGCACAATTGAGCTTGCAGTTGCATTAATTGAATCAAGGCTGTCATCACATTCGATCAGTACACATGAACTAAATTGACGTGTAGGTGTACGTACACCAGCCATGATTGGCGTTGGTAATGAAATTTTGAATGTTGATGAAGCATCATAAAAACGCTTAATGTAATCAAGACGGGTTTCTTTCGGGTATTTATTAAACAGTGCTGCTGCAATTAATAAATAAAGAAACTGTGCGCTTTCAAAAATCTCACCTGATACACGGTTTTGAACGAGGTATTTACCTTCTAGTTGCTTAACCGCAGCATAAGAGAAATTCATGTCGCGCCAGTGATCGATAAAGGTATCCATCACCGCAAATTCTTCTTCGGTGTAATCGTCTAATAGATGACTATCGTACTTACCTTTTTCAACTAAATTTTTAACATGGTTAAAAAGTGTTGGTGGCTCAAATTGACCATAGGCTTTTTTACGAAGATGGAAAATTGCCAATCGAGCAGCAAGGTATTGGTAGTCAGGTGTTTCTTCTGAGATCAGATCAGCAGCCGCTTTAATGATAGTTTCGTGAATATCATCAGTACGGATACCATCATAAAACTGGATGTGTGACTTTAGTTCTACTTGAGATACCGATACATTTTCTAGGCCTTCTGCAGCCCAGTCTATAACACGGTGAATTTTGTCGAGATCGATAAGTTCTTTACGACCATTGCGCTTGGTAACTGTTAGTTGTTGAGTCATTTGTTATTATTTTCCCAGTTTTCCTTGCAGATGATATTTTTTTGTAATTTATCTATTAGATTAGCAAAGAATGTGAACTTTATTATAAATATAGTTATTCGGCAAAAACACTACATGTTGGGGTGTTGAGCGAAAGTGCTTACAAGATAGTGGTGAATGCGTGGTTTTGCAAGATGGTATTTTTTGACCAGCTGTGGATAACATGGGGATTTCAATAAAAAGTTAGTACCAACTTACTGATGTGGCGAATAGCATCAAATAGATAGTAAAAATCAATGCTTTTTCAGTTATTTTTTTAGATAAATAAAATTTATTTTTATTGCTTTTTGGGCTCGAATTTGAATCAGAAAAATGGTGGATTTTTAGCTAAATAAAGCATTAATAGTTCTTGATCTTACTGGGCTTTTTTGATCCTTAAAATTATAATAATCGTGGTATTTGTTAGCGGAATGTAGCTAAAGGAGAAAAAGTGATCTCCTTTAATATTGATAAGGTTAACTATAACGGCTTAATTGTATGAACGATATAATTGACATCAACTTTCTTACCAAGACTGTAGGTATTAGTGAGAGGGTTATAATGAAGTCCAATAATATGACGATCTTGTAATGGTGTTTGATCGACCATTGCGATTAACTCCGATGGGCGAATAAATTTTTGATGATCATGGGTACCTTTGGGCACTAATTTCATAACATGTTCAGCACCAACAATCGCAAATAGATACGATTTAATATTACGATTTAATGTTGAGAAGAAAACATGTCCACCAGGTTTAACCATTTTTGCACATGCCGCAATAACGGATGCGGGATCTGGGACATGTTCAAGCATTTCCATACAGGTCACGACATCGTAAGCTTCATGATGATGTTCAGCATGTTCTTCTGCTGTACATTGTACATAGTCCAGTTTTGTTCCCGTTTCTAATGCATGTAATTTAGCTACCATTAAGGGCTCTTTACCCATATCAAGGCCAGTAACCTTTGCGCCTTCAATCGCCATGCTCTCAGCTAAAATGCCACCACCACAACCGACATCAAGGATTTTTTTACCAAATAAGCCATTGGCATTGTCAATAATGTAATTTAAACGTAACGGATTAATTTGGTGAAGGGGTTTAAATTCACCTTCAAAATCCCACCAACGAGAAGCTATTTGTTCAAATTTTTCGATTTCTGCAAGGTCAACATTACGCGATTTGGTCATTTTAGTGGTGCCATTTTCCTTAATTGATATTTGCTATTATGCGAAATAAAGTGGTAGTTGCAAAGGATAACTGTGACAAGTTTTAAGAGAAAATTTTGATATCTATAATAAATTGGGGATATGTACGCTAAGTACAATTGTACTATTTGGCGATATTTAAGTGTCACTCATTGAAACTGCTTATTGTGGCAGGAATCAATTCTGGCGTGAATACACCTCTGAACAAGGTAGTAATCGCCAGTATGAGCATTTAAATATATTTACCGAT
>NZ_WMDN01000038.1:0-18806 GCF_021236965.1 Photobacterium carnosum
GTGCATCTAAAACAGACTGTAAAGTACTTATTTGCGTTATATCCGATAAGTCACCAATATGGAGCTCTAATGCTCCCATTTTGTTGAGTGCCTTATCTTCAGCACCAATTGCTAACCTAAATTCTGTTTGCCAATCAAAACGATGATCTTTGCTGTAAACACCCAGAGGACCTGAGTAACTATAAAATGGTTTATAAGTAATTCTCCCCAAACCTTTGTGTAAAAATTCAGGATTAAATATGCCTTTCCGACTTCTTAAGGCTTTAACATAACGTTTAGCAAATTCAACAGGATCTCTAATTATCAGTATATGGTCACCAAACTCTTTAAACCGCCCATCAAAAACAATCCCGTCATCCGTTTCACCTGTCGCTTTTCCATTTTCATTGTCTGCAATACACCCCATAGAAAAAATAAAGATGTTCTTAGTATTGTCATATTTAATACTGGCGACTGCTTTTTTGCCCAAATCAAACTGCTTTCCATCAATCTCAAGAATGAGTTTATTTTTTTGACTCGCTCTAGCCACACCATGAATATTCTCATGCGGATCAGCCCGAGTATCCATGCCACTACTCTCATCTTTAAGTGAAGAAAAATAATCAAGACTATTCATATAGATTAGTCCTTTTCGCATCTGCTCTAACCGCTCTTTAGAAGATACCTTAAACAGTGTCCAGATTTTTTGCGAAGGAGCAGAGTCATCAAGAAGACTACTAAACATGTTTCCACCTCAGTTTGAATGTATTAAGAGCTAACACTTTATTAATAAGCACTCTTACTTTATGAAGAGGTATGACTACAAATATTGGCAAGTATACCCAGATTTTTTATATAAAATCGTGATGATATCAACGCTTTGCTACTTAAAACTAGAAGCGATTAAGGAAAAAATCGAATTGGAATGGTGAGATTTAAATCATAACTAAAACTAATCCAAAATCACGTTAATACGATATGAATGAGCTTTTACTCTGAATGATAATGGGGCAGAAACGTGTTACGTAACTTTGGCTAATAAAGGGCTGTATTGAACAGTATCCATCTATATCTGCATCACGTGATCGCACGTTCACGCACAACAGATAGGATAAGGAAGATTTAGATAGGCTTTATCACATAAAAAATGTTCACTTCTCTCAATGGCGTTATACCTTTCTTTCTAGCGCCACACTAACAGCAAGAATCTTTTTTACTCATATTGATAAAAATAGCTGTACAAAAAACAAACAGCTGTTATTATCTGTCTCGTTCTGTTGTTCAGGACGTTATTAAATGCAACACCAAGTCACAGTTAAACTTTTAGCTACAGCAACGTTATCGTTTTGTACCTCAGTGTTTCCCTTGTTTTGGCAGTAACATTAATAATTTAACCACTTAATACATCGCCTTTTAGCGGTTAATTAATCATCTATATAAGGGACATCACATGTCTAATCAAACAACTGGTCTAGTAAAATGGTTTAACGAAGAGAAAGGTTTTGGTTTTATTACTCAAGACAACGGCGGTGCTGACGTATTCGTTCACTTCCGTGCTATCGCTTCTGAAGGTTTCAAAACTCTTGCTGAAGGCCAAAAAGTGTCTTTTGAAGTAGAGCAAGGCCAAAAAGGTCTTCAAGCTGCAAACGTTGTAGCTATCTAATTTATCCTCGCTGATAAATAATAAAAATGCTGGCTATGGCCGGCATTTTTTATGTCTGCTATTTAACCCACTCAACCCTTCTTCTCTATTGTCACAACTACGCCCTCACGTTAGCAGAGCGAATACCAATTCCATTCTAAGTCGTCATCTTTCAAAAGCACTAGATCCCCTCTCGTTCTCGCAGACATTTGCTGTAGGTAATAACGAAAGGAGGGCATTAAATGTGGTTATCAACTTATTCTGATTGATATCATGTAACATTTATTGAGCATTATTTAATAAAACATTAACTTCCCCACCATTAACAACCAGCGCAAATGATCACCATGCAGATCAAATGCTCACTTACTGAAAAGCAAAAAAGCACATCACATCGGTAATCAAACAATAAATAAAATCTAAAATGACTTTTATTGCGATCTGAATTTGATTTATTCTCATTTTAAATTGACAAAAAAGCTAAAAAAGACAATTATCAATCTATCAAATGCTCTAGCGCATTCCATATGTTCACTCGGTGAACTAATGGTTATAATGAATGTGCTTAGAGTAAGTATTAATTCTTTTGAACATGGTGGCATTTCAGGCTATAACTAATGCCATCATGACATAAGCCCTATACATAAGGTCGATCGATATGAGCACAAAATTAGAACAACTTCGCGCACTAACTACTGTTGTTGCTGACACTGGTGATATCAAAGATATCAGCAAATACCAGCCTGAAGATGCGACAACAAACCCATCATTGATCTTAAAAGCAGCACAAATTGCTGAGTACGCACCTTTAATTGACCAATCAATTGCTTATGCAAAAGCACAAAGCAATGATAAAGCACAGCAAATCAAAGATACTTGCGACATGCTTGCAGTCAACATTGGTAAAGAAATCCTAAATGTTGTTCCTGGTCGTATCTCTACTGAAGTTGATGCACGTCTTTCTTTTAACACTGAAGAAAGCGTAATTAAAGCTCGTCACCTAATCAAACTTTACAACGATGCTGGCATCAGCAACGATCGTATTTTGATCAAACTAGCGTCAACTTGGGAAGGTATCCGTGCTGCTGAAATTCTTGAAAAAGAAGGCATCAACTGTAACCTAACTCTTCTATTCTCTTTCGCTCAAGCACGTGCATGTGCTGAAGCTGGCGTATTCCTAATCTCACCATTTGTTGGTCGTATTATGGATTGGTACAAAGCGAAAGAAGGCCGTAGCTTTGAAGCACAAGAAGATCCAGGTGTTATCTCTGTGACTAGCATCTATAACTACTACAAAGAACACGGTTATAATACAGTTGTTATGGGTGCAAGCTTCCGTAGCATTGGTGAGATCCTTGAGTTAGCTGGTTGTGACCGTCTAACTATCAGCCCACAACTTCTTCAAGAACTTGAAGATGCAACAGGCGTTGTTGAACAGAAACTGCTTCCAGCAACTGAGCTTAAAGCACGTCCTGCTGCAATGACTCATGCTGAATTCCTATGGGATCACAACCAAGAAGCAATGGCTGTTGAGAAACTAGCTGAAGGTATTCGTAACTTCGCAGTAGACCAAGGTAAACTAGAGACAATGATCGCAGATCGTCTTTAATCACTAAGCACTATTTCAGAAAGCGGCTCCTAGAGCCGCTTTCTTAATTTTAAATTTACTTAATATTTTGGTGGAAACACTATGGAACATAAAATGTTAGCTAACGCGATCCGTGCTCTAAGCATGGACGGCGTACAAAAAGCAAATTCTGGTCACCCTGGCGCACCGATGGGCATGGCTGATATCGCAGAAGTTCTTTGGCGTGGTCATATGGACCATAACCCACAAGACCCTAAATGGGCTGATCGCGACCGTTTTGTATTATCAAACGGCCACGGCTCTATGCTTATGTACTCGCTACTTCACCTAACAGGTTATGACCTATCAATTGACGATCTTAAAAACTTCCGTCAACTGCATTCAAAAACACCTGGTCACCCAGAATACGGCTATGCTCCTGGCGTTGAAACAACGACTGGTCCTCTAGGCCAAGGTATTACTAACGCTGTTGGTATGGCGCTTGCTGAAAAAGCAATGGCTGCACAATTCAACCGTGAAGGTCATGATATCGTCAACCACAACACTTACGCTTTCATGGGCGACGGTTGTATGATGGAAGGTATCTCTCACGAAGCATGTTCTCTAGCGGGTACGCTAGGTCTTGGTAAGCTAGTGGCTTTCTGGGATGACAACGGTATTTCTATCGATGGCGAAGTAGAAGGTTGGTTCGCTGACGATACTGCTAAGCGTTTTGAAGCTTACAACTGGCATGTAATCCGTCACGTTGATGGCCACGATGCTGCTGCAATCAATGCTGCTATTGAAGAAGCAAAAGCTGAAACAACTAAGCCTACGTTGATCTGTTGTAAAACAATCATCGGTTTTGGTTCACCAAACAAAGCAGGTTCTCACGACTGTCACGGTGCTCCACTAGGCGCTGAAGAAATTAAAGCGGCTCGTGAATTCCTTGGTTGGAACTACGGTCCTTTTGAAATTCCAGCAGACATCTATGCTGAGTGGGATGCAAAAGAAGCAGGTAAAGCGAAGCAAGCATCTTGGAACGAGAAGTTTGCAGCATACACAGCAGCATTCCCTGAACTAGCGTCTGAGTTTACTCGTCGTATGACAGGTGCTCTACCTACTAACTGGGAAGCTGAAACAAGCAAAGTTATTGCTGATCTACAAGCAAACCCAGCTAACATTGCATCACGTAAAGCCTCTCAAAACGCACTTGAAGCATTCGGTAAACTATTACCTGAATTCATGGGCGGTTCTGCTGACCTTGCACCATCAAACCTAACTATGTGGTCTGGTTCTAAGTCAATCACACCAACTGATGCTTCAGGCAACTACATTCACTACGGCGTTCGTGAATTTGGTATGACTGCAATGATCAACGGTATGGCACTGCACGGTGGTTTCATTCCTTACGGCGCAACATTCCTAATGTTTATGGAATATGCACGTAACGCACTACGCATGGCTGCACTGATGAAAATTCAGAACATCCAAGTGTACACACACGATTCTATCGGCCTAGGCGAAGATGGTCCAACTCACCAACCTGTTGAGCAAGTATCATCACTACGTCTAACACCAAACATGAGCACATGGCGTCCATGTGACCAAGTTGAATCTGCTGTTTCTTGGAAATACGCGATTGAACGTAAAGATGGTCCAACATCTTTAATCTTCTCTCGTCAAAACCTAACTCAACAAGATCGTACAGCTGAGCAAGTTGCTAACATCGTTAAGGGTGGTTACATCCTTAAAGATTGTGCTGGTAAGCCAGAGCTAATCTTGATCGCTACTGGTTCTGAAGTGGGTATCGCAGCAGAAGCATACGCAGAGCTAACAGCCGCTGGTCGTCAAGTACGTCTAGTTTCTATGCCTGCTACTGATTTGTTTGATAAGCAAGATGCGGCTTACCGTGAAAGCGTATTACCAGCAGATGTTACTGCTCGTATCGCTATCGAAGCGGGTATTGCTGACTTCTGGTTCAAATATGTAGGCCTTAACGGTCGCATCATCGGTATGACAACATTTGGTGAATCAGCGCCTGCTGAAGAGCTATTCAAAATGTTCGGCTTTACTGTTGAAAACATCGTTAACAATGCTAAAGAACTACTAGCATAAGTGCTTATTTATAACGTGTGATTAATCGCACTTATATAATAAATCTAAAAATGGTCTAACAAATGTTAGGCCATTTTTTTATCTCTTTTTATAAAGTACACCTAGTTTCATAATAAGCTCTCATACCCATCCAATTAATTAAGTGGTCATCTTTCAAAGTAGTAGATTCCCTATCACTCTCGCGGATATTCACTATTAGAAAGGGAAAAAATGGACATTAAATTAGGCCAGAAACTGATTATGATTAGTATAAACACTCAAAAATCAGCCCTACAGCCACTTCTTGAGCATTGAATATTTAGGATCGGTGCTTTATCGCTATAATCTTGTATATTTGACCATGATGATTAATGCTACTTTTTTTACTCATTTGATTTATTATTCATTAACATTTCAATAACTGTACTTATCGCCTATATATGCCCTTTGGTTTTAAAATCAATTCATCATAATAAATAACTATCAATACGCGCTAATACTATTAAAAAACAAATAACGCCTTTATATCTGCTTAAATAAATAATTATTATTAATAGCTATGTTTCCATTTTTACATACTGAAATAATAATTAAACGGTATATTCAATTAAATTATTACATGATATTTTTTCTTCCTATACCTATTTAAAATATTCATCAATTATCAAAAATAGAATGTTTGATTATAAAAAAGTATATTGTTCAAAGTTAAAATAGGCGTAGATTAAATCCTATAGACAGACACCAACTTATTATTAACGCTGTTTATTAAAGGATTAAGATATGAGTCACAATAACCAAGAACATCAAGGTTCACAAAAAGGTCATCAACATACAGCTGAAGCTGAGCATGAGAAGATGGAACATCGTTACGGTGAAGATGTAGAACACAAGCATGACCGTGACCATCATGAAGTACGTGACCATGAAAAAAGCCATCCACACACTCAACATGGTGGTGATCCAGTAGGTCATAAACACCCAGAACAAACACATGGCGATCGCCACGAACATGACGAACACCGTCATCACAAAGCTAAAGAGCATGATCATAAAGAATCATCTCGCGAGCATCACAAGACTTCAACTAAATAATTAATTATTTACGTTACGTTTTTATTAGTTATATTTTAAAAGCCGATTTAATAGTGGTAATAATTTTATTATCCATTTAAATCGGCTTTTATTCGTTTATTTTAATAACAATATTATTTTATATTTTATTTATTTAATAAGTACGGCGATATAAAATCAAAAACCTCTTGCTCACACAAACCAACACTTACTTCAATTCCTGCTTGTTTTAAAACATCAATTCCTTTGCCACTATTTCGTGGATCAGGATCAAGGGTTGCAACCACAACTCGCTTAATCCCCTTTTCAACTAAAGTATGCGCACAAGATGGTGTTCGCCCAACAAACGAGCAGGGTTCTAAAGTGACATAAGCCGTCACTTCATTTAACGGTAAATCATAATTGGCTAATGCCATTGCTTCTGCATGATGACAACCAGGGGGTTGTGTAAAACCTTCACTAACAATTTCCCCATCTTTCACCAATACACAACCCACAGGTGGATTAGGACGACAAGCAGGCAGTGCTTGATGCGATAATATTAATGCGCGTTGCATAAATCCAATTTCTTGCGCTAGATCTGTCATAACACCTTCACTTTTATAATCACAGAACGGCTATTCTATACTGAAATAAAACCTAAACGTTATGTTGAAGCCATGAATGATAAATGAATTAACAACTCAGTCTCAATTCAGGTGCTGTAGGATTAAATACCCTCACTGAATAACATGAGGTTTTTCATGAAACGATTAATAATAACTTTAGCTTTGTCGCTGTCACTGCATTCATTATCGGCATTAGCATCAATACCAACCACGACAAAACTGAATCCGTTAACAACACAACAGATGATTGAATATATCGATCATACTCATCAATTAACGGCAACAGAAAAAATTCAAATGGATGTGGTTCGATCAATTAATCAAAATAACTATTTACAGATAAATTCCCACAAAGATCCGCATTTAGAACAGCGAGAAGTCACACTCATCCCGAAGAAAAAACACACGAGTGCTTACTACACGAAGGCAACACCTAACCTTAATAATTAAGATAATAAAACGTTATCTTGTTCTATAAATATGATATTCGTCCAGCTTAATATTGCATCGTCTAGCTGGACGAAGCTGTGTTTTCTACGTTATTGAGATGAAAAATACACTATAATCATCATTTTTATACCTTACAGCTGTAATTACTGAAAATTTAAGTAAAAAAATAGCCTCTACAGTATTAATTCATTTAAGGTTCAGAAAGGCTATGTTTTTATACCTACTCGCCAAATAAACCAAGTGCAACGCACTCATTAAAAATAAAAGAACTGACGAGCATTATGTCTACGTTTAAAACGACAGTACTAACTAATTTTATAAACTACCGCCTTATTAGCCTTTTTGGGCTCTCAATCATCACGACTGCTGCCGTATTATCAATTAACACTACATCTTCAATACACCATAAAGAAATACAACTGCCTTTACTTACTACTCCTCAAGTTGTATTAAAAACGCTGACACCTGCAGCCGTTATCAAAGATATTGTATTACCGCCTACTTATTCATACAAAGTTAAAAAAGGTGATACGCTCAGCGAGATATTTTCACAATTAAACTTACCGCAAGCCGATGTGAAAAACATTATGGCGGCAGATTTAAATAGCTTACAAATTGATAACTTACGTCCAAATGATATTTTACGATTTTGGGTAACGGACAGTAACCATCGATTAAATAAACTCCAACTGCAATTTAATGTCGCGCATATGATTGATTATACGCGTGAGAAAAATAACGATTTTACGGTTAAAGAAGTCACCTTACCGGGTATATGGCGTGAAAAAGTTATTAGTGGTGAAATTCGTGGTAGTTTTAGCTCATCAGCAAAAAGAGCAGGGCTAAGTTACACGGATATTCATGAGATTATGGCTATTTTTAAAGACAAATTGAATTTTGATCGTGATCTACAGGCTGGCGACCGATTTGAAATTGTTAGCAAAGCAAAATATGTCAATAATCAAGCAAGTGGTGATACAGAACTTCAAGCGGTACGCTTATATACCAAAAAAAACCAATATTCTGCTTATTTAAGTGCTGATGGCAATTTTTATGACCAAAATGGTGAAAGCTTGCAGCCGGCATTTTTACGCTACCCAACAGCAAAGCGGTTCCGTATTAGCTCACAGTTTAATCCTTATCGCCGTCACCCAGTCACTAGACGTATTCAACCACATAATGGGGTTGATTTTGCCGCACCAGTAGGCACACATGTATTAGCAACAGGCGATGGTGTAGTTACTCGTGTAACCAATCACCCCTATGCTGGCCGTTATGTTGTTATTAAACACAGTGCCAATTACAGTACCCGTTATCTGCATAATAGCCGTATCTTGGTCAAAGTTGGTCAACGTGTAAAACGTGGTCAAGAAATTGCGTTATCAGGCCGTACTGGGCGCGTTACTGGTCCCCACATTCACTACGAATTATTAGTACGTGGAAAACCAGTAAACCCGTTGACAGCTAAAATCCCATTAGCATCATCCGTATCACATCAACAAAAAAAAGCCTTTGAACTTGATGTCACACAATATAATCACTTAATGCGACAACCGTTATCCTCTAAAGAAAATAATATTTAAGTGATTATCAACGAACTGAAATATTCGTAATTATCCCCATAAAGGCATTACTGACTAACGGTAATGCCTTTATTAAACAGTATAACAACGACTAATATTCACATTTGATACGCCTTGATACATTTGTGTTACTTAAAAACTAATTAAACGTGATATTGTTCCTGTTTTAAAATGGACTTAATGATTATTCTCAAGATGTTATAACGTAATATTAATGCGAAAACATTAATCAATCGTCATCTTCTAATCACCCATATACAGGACGTATCTATGGCCACAAAAAATACTCCATTTGAATTTGCAGATTTACTGGTTGAACCGGGAAATCATGCCAACTGTGAACTAGAGATAGCTCGCCTTTATACGCATTCACCACTGTCCGTATCCGTTGATATTCTGCATGGAAAACACCCAGGCCCCGTATTACTGATCAATGCAGCCATCCATGGTGATGAGCTCAATGGTATTGAAGTCGTCCGTCAAGTTATTGAAAAAATAGATTTATCAAAACTTCACGGTACGATTATTGCGGTGCCGGTGGTTAATGTTTTCGGTTTTATACATAAATCCCGTTACTTACCTGATCGTCGTGATTTAAACCGTTGTTTCCCTGGTTCAGAGCGCGGATCAATCGCGGGTCGTATGGCATATCACTATTTTAATCAGGTAGTACGGCGTGCAACGCATGTGGTTGATTTACACACTGCCGCTATTTATCGTACTAACTTGCCCCAAATTCGCGCTAACCTTGATAATCCGCAAGCAAAAGCAATGGCAATGGCCTTTGGCTCTCCTGTCGTAGTTGATGCAAGCTTACGAGAAGGTTCACTGCGTGCTGCCGCTGAAGAATTTAATATTCCCGTGATCACCTTTGAAGCAGGTGAAGCGCTTCGACTTGATGCCCATGCGGTAGGCTCTGGTGTGCAAGGGGTATTAAAAGTGATGCAACATTTAGAGATGGTACGCACGAGTCGTAGTAAAAAAGTGATTGAACCAATGGTGCCAAAGGCGACACGTTGGGTACGTGCTGATTCTGATGGCTTACTACGTTCGCATGTGGCATTAGGTGAAAAAGTCGATAAAAACCAAATTATTGCAACTATCAGTGATCCTTCTGGCAGTAATCAAGTAACAGTGATTGCACCACAAGGTGGCATTGTTATTGGTCAACAAACCTTACCGCTAGTCAACGAAGGTGATGCTATTTTTCATATCGCGTTCTTTGAAGAGCCTGATGGCTTAGTAGAAGAGCAAGTTGAGTCTTATCTTTACGATGCCATTGAAGAGCTTGATGATGATTTAAAATGGGGCATGACCAGTTAAATCGGCGTTATCAATATCATTAAATATTAAAAAAAAACCACAAAAAAAGAGAAGTATTTGGCTTCTCTTTTTTATTATAGAAAATAAATAAATAACTTAATTAACAATAAGCTATACAACCACCACTTAATTTATTGAACTGCACTAATGTTTGATAACTCTCTCACTTTAACATTTATAATATATATACAATGATCAGTATTATTCATATTGGTTATGGTTATTTATGGCTTTTATTGCCCACCATCGTGACACAGATCTACAAGTCCAAACCGTTGCTCAACATTTATCCGAAACGGGTGAGCTTTGTCGTTTTTTTGCCAAAAAACTCAACTTAGAACAAACTGGATTAATATTAGGTTTACTTCACGATTTTGGTAAATATAGCCAAGCCTTTCAAAACTACATTCAATCTGCTCAAGGGTTAATTGATCCTGACGATGTCTGCTTTGTGGATGCTAAAGCTAATAAAGGGAAAATTGATCACGCGACCGCAGGTGCACAATATCTTTATGAAGCGCTTAAAAATTATGGTGCTCTTGGTCAAGGTGAGCTATGCGGTCAACTATTAGCCTTATGTATTGCATCACATCATAGTGGATTAATTGATGTTCTCGCGGCTGATTTTAATAAAGGTAATGTCTTTGACACTCGTATTCAAAAACCAGAAGATAAAGCACATTTACAAGAATGCCGTAATAATGCCGATCCAGAAATAATAAATCGACTAAATGAATTATTAAAACCCACAGACGGTGCACCTGAGTTATTAAAAGAATTACTTCAAAAAATATTCCCTTTACTCGGCTCTTCTCATGAAACAGCAAATACAACTATTAACAGTTTTAATGTTGGCTTTCTCACACGTTTCCTTTTTAGCTGTTTAATTGATGCCGACCGCTTAAATAGCGCTGAATTTAGTGAACCGCGCCGTTTACAAGAACGCCTATCAAGATCCGTAATGCCTGATTGGAATATTGCAATCACACGCTTAGAAAATAAATTGACTACATTCAGTATCAGAAATCCGATTGATACCATTCGTCGAAATATATCATTAGATTGCCTAAAAAAAGCACAAGAAAAACAAGGTATTTATAGTCTAACTGTTCCTACTGGCGGCGGTAAAACGTATGCCAGCCTACGCTATGCCTTACACCATGCGAAACAACATCAATGTGAACATGTTTTTTATATTATTCCGTTTACATCAATCATTGAACAAAATGCACAGGTCATTCGGGAAGCTATCGAACACCCAGATGATATTCATCCATGGGTACTAGAACACCATTCTAGTATTGAACCAGAATATCAAACTTGGCAAAGTAAAATCTGTGCTGAAAACTGGGACACACCAATTGTTATTACAACCATGGTACAGTTTTTAGAAGCATTATTTTCAGGCGGAACAAAAAGTGTAAGACGGTTACATCAACTCGCTAATAGCGTCCTTATTTTTGATGAAATCCAAACACTACCAATTAACTGTACCCATTTATTTTGTAATGCATTGAATTTCCTAGTCGAACAAGCAAATTCAACAGCGCTATTATGTACCGCAACTCAACCATTACTTAATCAATTAGACAATAATGAAAAGGGTCAATTAACGTTAACAGGCGAATTAGTCTCTAATGTCAGCACTCTATTTGATGATTTAAAACGGGTTCATATCGAGAATTGTTGTAAACCATCGGGTTGGTCATTAAATGAAATTACTGATCTTGCTATCAAACAATTTGAACTCACTGGTAGCTGCTTAACCATTGTTAATACTAAGCAATGGGCACAAAATTTATACCTATCTTGCCAGAATAAAATTGATACCGATGCCCTATTTCACCTTAGTACTAATCAATGCCCTGCGCACCGTAAAGTTATCTTAGCCAAAATTCGTCAGCGCCTTGAAAATAATCAACCCGTGATGTGCTTTAGTACCCAACTGATTGAGGCGGGTGTCGATATTGATTTCGCCAGTGTTATCCGCTTTTTAGCTGGGCTTGACTCCATTGCTCAAGCCGCAGGTCGCTGTAACCGTAATGGTAAACAAGCGACAGCAACGGTTTTTGTTGTTAACCCTGATAATGAAAACACCAACATGCTGACTGATATCGATAAAGGCAAAACGATTACCGAGCGTATCATGAGTGAAGGATTTGATGACTTACTCGATCCCGCAGCAATGGCGCGATATTTTTATTATTACTTCTTTGAGCGTAGTGATGATATGGATTATCCATGCAAAGATAGTCAGAAAAACACCACCTCGTTATTGGCATTATTATCAAATAATAAATCACACCCTTGCTCATTAAATGATGAAAGAGGCAAGCAACATAAGCTCCCCCATTTAGAACAATCATTTATGGAAGCAGGTAATATTTTCAAGGCTATTGATGCTCCTACTCAAGCCATTATTGTTGATTACCAATCATCAGATGAACATGATGATGATCAACTCACCGCAGCAGACACCATCGCGGCATTATGCAGTAAAGATAAACTGTTTGATGCCGAATTATACTTTCAAGCCTTAAAACAAGCCCAAAAATACAGTGTAAATGTTTTCCCTAATGTGTTGGAAAAATTACTTAAGACTCAAGCTATTTATGAAACTCAATCCGGCTCCGGTATTTATTGTCTTTATGAACAATATTACGACGACGCCTTTGGCCTGAGTACTGAGGTAGTAACTACATCTCACTTTTATAGCTGCTAACAACGGAGATCACTACGTGAATTCAACACCTAAAAATAGCATCAGTTTTCGAGTCTGGGGGCGTTATGCTCTATTTACTGATCCCGTGACCAAAATTGGTGGCGAAAAATGCAGTTACCATGTTCCAACCTATGAAGCACTCAAAGGCATTCTAAAATCCATTTACTGGAAGCCAACCTTGATATGGGTAATTGATCGAGTGCGGATCATCAATCCTATTCGTACCCAAACTAAAGGTACTAAACCGTTGGTTTGGGGAGGCGGTAATACTCTCGCCATTTATACCTTTTTGCATGAAGTGGAATATCAAGTTGAAGCCCACTTTGAATGGAATACCCATCGGCCGGAACTTAAACAAGACCGTATTGATGGCAAACATTTTGCTATTGCCAAACGTTCACTTGAAAAAGGCGGTCGCCAAGATATTTCTCTTGGGACAAGAGATTGCCAAGCCTATGTCGAACCCTGTGAATTTGGCTCTGGTAGCAGTATTTATGACAATATTGATGAACTGAGCTTTGGCTTAATGTTCCACAGTTTTGGCTACCCTGATGAAACAGGCAAAGATGCATTAGACAGTCGCTTCTGGTTCCCAACCATGCGCTATGGAGTAATTGAATTTGATCATCCTGAACGGTTTGATAATTCTAATCCACAACTGATCACTCGTCATGTTAGACCCATGACAGCCAAAGAGTTCGAACTAGATATTAACCAGTTACCTGTCGAAAAACAGGAGGTTGAACAATGAGTTGGTTAGGGAAATTATATAAAACTTATGAGGCGGTACAACAACTTGACTTAGCTCAGTCAGAGCAAATCATGCCAATTTGTCATACCCCTCAAAATGCCCATATACATATTACATTAAATCAGAATGGGGCATTTATTCGCGCTGAGGTTTTAGAAAAAACTCAAATTGTACTGCCAGCCACAGAAAAATCAGCCAGTCGTAGCAGTGGTGAAGCACCACATCCTTTAGCTGATAAACTGCAATATGTGGCGAAAGATTATGCCAATTATGGTGGCAAGAAGAAGCCTTATTTTAATAGCTATGAAGCGCAACTGAAAGAATGGACTAACTCACCACACTCACACCCTAAAGCTACAGCGGTTTATCAATATATTAGCAAAGGGACTGTCATTGCTGATTTAATCAAACATGGTATTTGTCATATTAATGACAACAATACATTACTTACATCATGGGATAACTCAGATCAGCCGATACCCTTACTTTTAAAAGTGTTACCCAAAGATAAAGGTGAACTAGAACAAGGGAGTGCTTTAGTTTGTTGGAGTGTTGAAATTGCAGGTGATCAATGTCCTCAGACATGGAAAGACAGCAGTCTACAACAGGCATGGATTGACTTTGATATTAACAATAGTGGTGAATCTGCACTGTGTTATGTCACTGGCAACAATATAGCAGCAGCGGTCAACCACCCTGCAAAAATTCGTCATACAGGCGATAAAGCGAAGCTTATATCTTCAAATGATAAAGATGGCTACACCTATCGCGGACGATTTTTTGACAGCCAGCAAGCTGCAACCGTGGGTTTTGAAGTCACCCAAAAAGCCCACAATACTTTGCGTTGGCTTATCGGTCGCCAAGGATATCGCAATGGCGATCAAGTCATTATTGCATGGGCGGTGAATCAGCCAAACATTCCTCAACCACTAGAAAGCCTTGATGATCCTGAAGCCCTATTTAGTGACAATTGGGGCAATGTTGATAATTTAACACTTAATACGGAGTCTGCATCAACCCCCATAGAGCCAACACTGGATCACAGCAAAGATTTAGGTCAACGCTTTGGTCATTTATTCAGTGAAAAGCTAAAAGGCAAGTTTTCTGGTGCACCCTTGGCACTCACCGATTCTATCGTCGTCATGGCTCTGGATTCTGCAACCCCGGGTCGAATGGGGGTGACTTATTATCGTGATTTTCAACCTACTGAATATTTATCAAACCTTGAAGCTTGGCATCTAGACTGTGCTTGGTGGCAACGGGCGAGTAAAGAGAAACAACAAGCAGGGAAACCGAAATGGTATCGCAGTGCACCGAGTAACTGGGCAATATTAGAAGCTGTTTATGGCGATATAATCAAGAGCAATGAAGCACTTAAGAAAAACCTTTCAGAACGCTTACTGTCATCTATTATCGATAAACAATCTATTCCCCTCGATATTATGCGCAGAGCAACACATAGAGCGACACAACGCCACAGCTTCAAATTAGATCAACAGTGGCAATGGGAACAAAACCTCGGTGTCGCCTGTGCACTATACCGCGGCTACGTAATTAGAACATTAGGGAGACACTACGCTATGGCGTTAGAAACCAATAATACTTCACGTGATTATCTTTATGGCCGTCTACTCGCCGTAGCAGAAAATATCGAGCAATTCTCGTTAGATAAATCAGGTGAAAAGCGATTAACCAATGCAGGAAGATTAATGCAGCGTTTTGCTGATCGTCCATTTAGCACATGGAAAACGATTGAATTATCACTATTACCTTATATTCAGCGATTACAAAATACCCACGGTGGGTTTATCACCACCAGAAAGCAATTACTCGATCAGATCCATAGCTTATTTAACAGCGATAGTTTTAATTCAGATAAAGCACTCTCGGCTGAATTCTTATTAGGGTTCCACAGTCAACGCCTTGAATTAATGACAAAGAAAACCACTACAGAATCTGAATTAGACCTAATTAATTAAGGAAAACTACAATGTCACTTAACCATAAAATTGATTTTGCAATTATTTTCACTGTTAACCATGCCAACCCTAATGGTGATCCTTTAAATGGAAATCGTCCTCGTCAAGATTACCAGGGCTTTGGTGAAGTCACCGATGTTTGCCTTAAACGTAAACTACGCGATCGTTTACAAGAAGCAGAGCAGACCATTTTTGTACAGTCGGATGAGAAAAAAACTGACGGCATGCCTAGCCTACGTACCCGTGCTGAATCACCTGAGTTTGGTGTAGGAAAAGAGGTATTTAATACCAAAAAAACCACCATTGCTGACGCAACTAAAATCGTCTGTGCTAAGTGGTTTGATGTGCGTGCCTTTGGCCAAGTTTTCGCTTACTCAAAATCCACCGGAAGTGAAGGTATTTCATTACCCATTCGAGGACCTGTAACCATTCAATCTGCCTTTAGTCTTGAGCCAATCAGTATTGAAAGTACTCAAATTACTAAAAGTGTTAGTGGTGAAGGTGATGGTTCTAAAAAATCTTCCGATACCATGGGCATGAAACACCGTGTAGATAAAGCTACTTATGTCAGCTTTGGCGCGATGACCCCACAGCTTGCAACAAAAACAGGCTTTAGCGACGATGACGCAGAAATAATAAAAACTATTTTGCCACGTTTATTTGAAGGTGATGCCTCATCGGCACGACCAGAAGGCTCTATGGTGATAGAAAAAATTATTTGGTGGCAGCATAACTGTAAATCAGGTCAATATTCATCAGCCAAAGTACATCAGACCCTACGTCATCACTTACAACAAGGCTTACCACTAGACAACTCAGCCCTTAATGACAGTTTAATTAACACATTAGCAGATCTAACCCCTGAAATTATAGAAGGGTTCTAACTATGGATGAGCGCCTGATCCCTCTTTCAGCATTACAGCACTATGTATTTTGCCCGCGGCAATGTTCGCTGATCCATAGCGAACAGGTCTGGGCTGATAACTATTTAACCGCTCAAGGTAATCAATTACATGAAAGAGTCGATCATGGCGCTCCTGAAACGCGAAAAAATATCCGTTTTGAACGTGGTATTAACGTTGCTGCGCCACAGTTAGGAATTACAGGGAAGCTTGATTTACTTGAATTTCACATCAAAGATCACATTTATATTCCCGTCGAATATAAGCGAGGTCGACCCAAAAAAGATGACAGTGATCGCGTCCAATTATGCGCTCAAGCACTCTGTATCGAAGAAATGACTAACCAAGAAGTTACCATGGGTTCGCTATGGTATTGGCAAACACGTAAACGGGTTGATATTGAGATTAATGAGCCATTACGACAGACAACACTCAATATTGTTCAAGAAGTTAAGCAGCTTTTTAAGCGAGGAGTAACACCAAAACCAGTATTAACAAAAGCGTGTGATGCATGTTCATTAAATAATTTATGTTTCCCTACGTTATTTAGCCAAGATAAATCGACTAAATATCTAAAGGAACTTTACTGCATGGATAGCGATGAATGAAAAAATTACAAAATTGTCTTTATATAAATAGAGACGGTGCTTACCTTCATAAAGAACGTGAAACACTGATTATTGATATAAAAATAGAAGGTAAGAAACAAAAGCTAATGCAATTACCCATTCATTCAATTGGCCATATTTTTTGTTTTGGTAACATTATGGTCTCACCTCAAGTAATGGGTTTTTGTGGCGAAAATGGCACTGGTTTGGCTTTTTTTAATCAATATGGACGTTTTCAAGCACGCATCGTTGGTAAACAATCAGGTAATGTTTTATTACGCAGAGCGCAATATAACATTATGGAGAAACAAGCTGCTGTTCTAGCCAGAGATATTGTTGCCGCTAAAATACGTAGCTCTCGAGCAGTGTTACAACGGCATGCTCGTAATCATAGCAATACCGTCGAAATACAAAAATCAATAGACCGACATCGTCAAATCATCGAAGAATTGCCAGCACATACTGATATTGAAAAAATACGAGGATTAGAAGGCGAAGCCGCAAGTCATTATTTTAAAGTATTTGATCAATTAATCACTAATTCATCAAATGATATTCGCTTTGATCGTCGGAATCGTCGTCCACCGAAAGATCCTATCAATGCCATGCTGTCATTTTTATATGCGGTTCAAGGCAACGAAATAAGTAGTGCATTACAAGGCGTCGGTTTAGATCCTCAAGTTGGATTTTTACATGCTGAACGCCCGGGGCGAGATAGCTTAGCACAAGATCTTCTTGAAGAATTTCGAGCCTTTTTTATTGACCGTTTAGTACTTACACTTATCAATCGAAAACAAGTATCCATGAAAAATTTTGAAACAGATACTTTAGGTGGTGTCAGTATAAAAGAAGATACGCGTAAAGCTATTCTTCAGGCTTACCAACAAAAGAAACAAGAAGAAATTCATCATCCTTTTTTAAACGAAAAAATCGCCATTGGATTACTTCCTCATATACAGGCTATGCTACTAGCAAGGTACATTCGTGGAGATATTGAACATTATCCACCATTTTATCAACGTTAATTGAGAAATCTAACTATGATGGTATTAGTAACCTATGACGTCTGTTTAAGTGATTCATCGGGCAGACGTAGACTACGACAAATTGCCAAACTCTGTTTAGATTATGGTGTAAGAGTCCAATACTCAGTATTTGAGTGTGATATTGCACCAGACCAATGGGTTAAATTTAAATCTAAATTACTCTCCTTGTATGAATCTGAAGTTGATAGCTTACGCTTCTATCAATTAGGGAAAAATTGGCGTCACCGTGTTGAACATCATGGTGCTAAAGTCGCTGTCGATATCTATCAAGATAACCTCATTATCTAATTCGCTAACCTCATGCTCTCATAAAATTCCTGTCAGGTTAGCTCCACTTTAATTCATTGATGATAAAGTTCTTTTACAATTTAGGATCTACTATTCAAAAATACATATCATTTTTAAATATGATTAGCGCAAAACACCTATTTAACATAGGCTACATCAGCCTTACCCAAAATGTGGCCCCCAAGGC
>NZ_WMDN01000039.1:0-18733 GCF_021236965.1 Photobacterium carnosum
GGGAGGCTGAGGCTTCCCTTTGTTATGTTAAAAGCAAAGATTGTTACAATCACTAAAATAACCATACAGTTAACGGGTGGAAACCCGTGCCTAAAGGCTGTACAATTTCGCGCCTTAAACCCTGATAACTATGATGAGGCTGCCATTTGCAGATCTCCGAGTTATTAAAGGCGCTGCAATAGTCATTTTTAGTGAGGCACCAACCGATGACAACTGTCAAAATTAATCTGCTGGATTTCGATCGCAAAGGTCTGCGTAAATACTTTGCCGAAGAGCTAAATGAAAAGCCATTTCGAGCAGATCAGATAATGAAATGGATTTATCATTTCGGTTGTGATGACTTTGATCAAATGAATAATATTAATAAAAAATTGCGTGAAAAATTACAGCGTGTTGCTGAAATTCGTGCACCAGAGGTATCAAACGCACAATTCTCAAATGATGGCACCATCAAATGGGCAATGCGTGTGGGTGATCAAGATGTAGAAACGGTTTATATTCCTGATGAAGATCGCGCGACTTTATGTGTGTCTTCTCAAGTGGGCTGTGCACTAGAATGTAAGTTCTGTTCAACGGGCCAACAAGGTTTTAACCGTAATTTACGTGTCTCTGAGATTATTGGTCAAGTGTGGCGTGCAGCGAAAGAGATCGGTCTTCAAAAAGAAACCGGTCGTCGTCCAATTACCAATGTCGTAATGATGGGTATGGGTGAGCCACTACTAAACATGAAAAACTTAATTCCAGCATTAGAGATTATGCTTGATGATTTAGGTTTTGGTTTATCTAAGCGTCGCGTTACTGTTTCAACTTCTGGTGTTGTCTCTGGTCTAGAGCAAATGATCGGTACTATCGACGTTGCACTTGCTATTTCATTGCATGCGCCAACGGATGAATTACGTTCGCAAATTATGCCGATCAATGATCGTTGGAATATTGAAACCTTCCTTGATGCTGTGCGTCGTTATGTTGACTCAACTAACGCTAACCGTGGTCGTGTAACGATTGAATATGTGTTACTTGATCATGTTAATGATGACATGGAACATGCGCGTCAACTTGGACGTTTATTAAAAGACACACCCGCTAAAATTAATCTTATTCCATTCAATCCATACCCGGGTTCACCGTACAAAAAACCTAGTAATTCACGTATAGATCGCTTTATGAAAACTCTAATGGAGTATGATTATACGGTCACTGTACGTAAAACACGTGGTGATGATATTGATGCGGCATGTGGTCAGCTTGTCGGCGATGTTATTGATCGTACTAAGCGCACACAAGCAAAATTACCCATGGGTGAGTCTATTGCAGTTAAAACCCTTTAATTAGATTAGGCGATTATAATCACTTCGCGGTTTAACATGGATGTTAAGGTGAGTAAAAATGATACGATGGATGAAGTATCCATTATTTTCTTGTTTATTGTTGGCCGGATGCGCCACTGTGATGGTAGAAGATAACGCTGAACAATTTAATGCCATTGATGCTGCTGAAGCACGAATGACATTAGGGTTAAATTATTTAAAAGTAGGTCAATGGCAACGCGCACGGGATAATTTGGAACTAGCATTAGAGTATGCACCTGATTATTATCGTGTCCAAAATGCCATGGCCTATTATTATCAAAAGGTGGGTGAAAAAGACGCTGCAGAGAAAATGTACAAGCAAGCCTTAAAAGACGCGCCTAAAAATGGTGATGTACTTAATAATTATGGGGCCTTTTTGTGTAGCGAAGGACGTTATGATGAAGCTATCAATACGTTTATTAAAGCAATTAACCAACCTTACTATTATCTTATTTCAGCAAGTTATGAAAATGCCGGTTTATGTAGCCGTAAACAAGGTAATGACGTACAAGCAATAGATTATTTTGAAAAAGCACTTTCACATGACCCATATCGTCCAAAATCAATGTTACAACTAGCGCAGTTAGAATTAGAGGCTAATAATTATAAAGACGCTCGTGTACGGTTGTTTAAATTTAATAAGCGATATGGATATACAGCAAATAGTTTGTTGTTGCTCATTCAGTTAGAAAACCAAAATGGACGGTTAACTTTGGTCAATAAATACGCTAACTTATTAAAAGAACAATTTCCTGATTCTCAGCAATATCAGAATTATCTAGCCAATGAATACTGAACCTAATGATTCACCTCAATCCGATAATGTTGCTCGACCTGGTGATATGCTTCGTCAGGCACGTGAGCAACTAGGTTACTCACAAACAGATATTGCAAATCGACTACGATTACGTTTATCCGTTATTAATGATATTGAAAGTAATTGTTTTGACAGTGAGAAAATATCTACATTTACTCGAGGGTACGTGAGATCGTATGCAAAGTATGTTGGTTTAGATGATGTTGCGGTGGTTGCTCTATTAGACAATTACGGTCACTCAAAACCTAAAGCACAAGAAATGCAGAGTTTTTCACGTCGTACTAACCGTGAAGCGCATGATAGTCGTATCATGGGGTTAACATGGATCCTTGCAGTGATTTTTGTCGGTGTTACCGCCGTGTGGTGGTGGCAAAATGGCCATTTAGATCAAGATATAACGCCAGTCGTTGACGTTGCTAACGTTGAAGAGGTTGCCCCTGTAAGTGATACGGAAGCAAAGGTTGAGGTGGTAACATCTCCAGCTATTGGCACTTCCACCGCAATGGTAACAGATGGAACAACCCCAACGGCTTCTACTGACGTAACTGCACTTACTGATGCTGGACAAACACCAGCAGTGATCACTGATGCAGCGACTCCTACCGTAGAGCCTGTGGTTGTTACTACGACAGATGCTGATATAGATTCAACGATAGTGACGCCTACAGTGACAACCGACGTTGAAGCAGCGCCAGCATTACAATTAACCTTTGCCGCTGATTGTTGGATTGATATTCGTGACGCAAATGGTAAACGTCTTGAAAGTGGTATTAAGACTGCAGGTCAAACACTTGATATTAATGGTAAGGCACCATTTCGAGTTCGACTTGGCGCACCAAGTGCCGTTAAAATAGAACTTAAAGGGCAGCCTTTCGATCTTAGTCGCTATCCGGCAGGTCGACCTATAACGTTAACGTTGCCGCAGTAATAGAGAATAATAAAACATGCATAACGAATCACCCATTATACGTCGCCAATCAAGCCGAATTTATGTCGGTAATGTGCCGATTGGCGATGGCGCTCCCATTGCTGTTCAATCAATGACTAACACTTTAACCACCGATGTTGATGCCACAGTGGCTCAAATTCGAGCATTGGCAAAAGTAGGAGCTGACATTGTTCGTATTTCGATACCGACAATGGATGCTGCTGAAGCGTTTAAATTGATCAAACAGCAAGTCAATGTACCATTGGTTGCTGATATTCATTTTGATTACCGCATTGCATTAAAAGTGGCTGAATACGGTGTTGATTGTTTGCGTATTAATCCTGGTAATATTGGTCGTGAAGATCGTATTCGCTCGGTGGTTGAATGTGCGCGTGATAACAATATTCCGATTCGAATTGGTGTTAATGGCGGTTCGTTAGAAAAAGAAATCCAACAAAAATATGGAGAGCCAACTCCCGCAGCGTTAGTTGAATCTGCTTTGCGTCATGTTGAGATTTTAGATCGGCTTAACTTTGATCAATTTAAAGTGAGCGTTAAAGCTTCTGATGTATTTCTAGCGGTAGAGTCTTACCGTCAGTTAGCGAAACAAATTATACAACCGCTGCATTTAGGTATTACTGAAGCGGGTGGTGCGCGTGCAGGTTCTGTGAAATCTGCGGTAGGTTTGGGGATGTTACTTGCTGAAGGCATTGGTGACACCTTACGTATCTCATTAGCCGCAGATCCTGTTGAAGAGATTAAAGTCGGTTTTGATATTTTAAAATCATTACGTATTCGCTCGCGCGGGATTAACTTTATTGCGTGCCCAACTTGTTCCCGTCAAGAATTTGATGTTATCGCAACCGTCAATGCATTAGAGCAACGTTTAGAAGATATTATTACCCCGATGGATGTTTCTATCATTGGCTGTGTGGTCAATGGCCCAGGCGAAGCAGAAGCATCACATTTAGGTATTGCTGGCGGTAATCGTAAAAGTGCTTTTTATGAAGATGGTATTCGTCAAAAAGAACGTTTTGATAACGATAACGTCATTGATGCGCTTGAGGCTAAAATCCGCGCAAAAGCATCAATGTTAGACCTAAAAAATCGTATTGAGATTACACAATAAGATAAAATAGCAAAAACCATGCTGTTATTGTGACAGTGTGGTTCACTATTTCTGCAATAAATTATATATTCGATTTAAACCCCCATCGAAAACTGAGAATAATTGTGGCGAAAAAAATTCAAGCAATTCGAGGCATGAACGATTGCCTTCCAACACAAACTCCACTTTGGCAGAAAGTCGAAGGTACTGTTAAACAAGTGATCAGTGCATATGGTTACAATGAAATACGTATGCCAATTGTTGAGTCGACACATTTGTTTAAACGTGCAATTGGTGAAGTCACTGATGTCGTTGAAAAAGAAATGTACACTTTTGAAGATCGTAATGGTGATAGCTTAACATTACGTCCAGAAGGAACAGCAAGTTGTGTTCGTGCTGGCATTGAAAATGGTCTGCTTTATAACCAAGAACAGCGACTATGGTACATGGGTCCAATGTTCCGTCATGAGCGTCCACAAAAAGGTCGTTACCGTCAATTCCACCAAGTGGGTGTGGAAGTGTTTGGTATTGATGGCCCAGATGTCGATGCAGAACTTATCATGATGACAGCTCGTCTATGGCGTGAGCTTGGTATTAATGACCATGTTCGTCTAGAGTTAAATTCTATTGGTTCACTGGAAGCTCGTGCAGAATACCGTGTTGCATTGATTGCGTTTCTTGAACAGCATATGGAAGTGTTAGATGAAGATGCGAAGCGTCGCATGTACACTAATCCATTACGTGTTTTAGATACTAAAAATCCAGCGATTCAGGAAATTTTAGTTGATGCACCAATGCTTTCTGCGTACTTAGATCCAGAATCACAGCAACATTTTGCTGGTTTATGTGAACTATTAGACGCTGCTGGCATCAAATACCAAGTAAATGAACGTCTTGTACGTGGTTTAGATTATTATAACCGTACTGTATTTGAGTGGATCACTGATAGTTTAGGTGCACAAGGTACAGTATGTGGTGGTGGTCGTTATGACGGTCTAGTTGAACAACTAGGCGGTAAAGCAACCCCATCAGTGGGTTTCGCAATGGGACTTGAGCGTTTGGTATTACTGATGGAAGCATTAGAACAAGACGATGTACGTCGTTCGGTTGATGTTTACATGGTAACTGCCGGTGAAGGGACATTAGCGGCTGGTATGATGCTGGCAGAAAAATTACGTAATCAACTACCTCAGTTACGCATTATGTCTAACTTTGGTGGTGGTAATTTTAAAAAGCAATTTAAACGCGCTGATAACGTAGGTGCAGCTATTGCATTGGTTCTTGGTGAAAATGAAATAGCAGAAAACACCGTCGTAGTTAAAGATTTACATGGCGGTGAACAAACAACTATGGCACAGGATGAGGTTGCCGCGAAGCTGGCAGCACTGATTTAAGAGAGGACAGGAAGTGAACGACTACGCCACAGAAGAACAACAGGTTGAAGCGATAAAATCGTGGTGGCAAAATAACGGCAAAGCCGTTGTTCTCGGCGCTGTGATTGGTTTAGGCGGTCTATTAGGTTGGCGTTACTACCAGTCTGAAGTCCATGTTGCTAAGCATTTAGCTTCAGACTCCTATACTCAAGTAGTTACAGCTCTCGACAATAAAAGTAAAACTGCTGTCACTGAAGCGCAAACGTTCATCAAAGCTAATAAAGACAGTCAGTATGCTGTTCTTGCTGCATTACAATTAGCGAAAGTTCAAGTTGAAAATAATCATCTTGATGGTGCGATTGAGCAACTTAATTGGGTGATCAATAACACTAAAGATAACGCTATTTTACCGTTAGCTGTAACACGTCTAGCACGTATTTACGCAGAACAGCAGAAATTTACTGAAGCATTAGCTGAACTGAAAAAAGTAACGATTCCAAGCTGGAATGAAAATATTGCTGAGTTACGTGGTGATATATTACTGCAAAAAGGCGATATTCAAGCAGCACGTGATGCATATATAGAAGCTCAGCAAGATGGTTCATCACCAGCATTGCAAATGAAGCTTAATGACTTAGCTCAATAAGGCGAACATAATGCATAAGGTGTTAAAACGAGCTTTAGCCGTAGCAATTGCTGTGAGCGTATTGTCGGGTTGTGCGAGCGAAGTTGATTCTATTCATATGGCTCCATTGCCAAAAGTCGATAATACTTTTACGCCTAAAACAGATTGGAGTCGTAGCGTTGGTGACGGTGTTTCTGGTTACTATTCAAAGCTAACGCCCGCTGTTGGCCAAGGTAAAGTCTTTGTTGCTGACCGTAATGGTTTAGTCGAAGCTTTAGATTCTAGCAATGGTAAAGTGTTATGGAAAAATGATTTAGAAAAAGAGACCGCTGTTAAAATTTCTGGAGGCTTAGTTTTAGCTGAAGGAAAAATCTTTATTGGTACAGAAAATGCTGACGTAATAGCATTAGATGCTGAAACGGGTAAAGAAGTTTGGCGCGCTAAAGTTGCTGGAGAAGTGTTGTCAAAGCCATTAGTTGATAATGGTATTGTAGTTGTTAATACCAGTAGTGGTGTGCTTGAAGCTTTGAATGCTGATACTGGTACGAGCAAATGGCAAATCAACAATGAGATACCAACATTAACATTACGTGGTACCAGTTCTCCAGTTGCGATTTCTGGTGGTGTTTTCTGGGGCTTATCAAATGGTCGTTTAGAAGGCGCAATCTTAAATGATGGTCGTGTGCTATGGCAGCAAACCATTTCAACGCCTAAAGGTTCAACTGAAATTGATCGTTTAGTGGATGTCGATGCCGCTCCTGTAATTGCAGGCGATCGATTATATGCTATCGGCTATAATGGTACATTAGTATCAATTGATCTTCGTAGTGGTCAAATTGCGTGGAAACGTAATTATTCATCAGCAACCAATTTTGTCGTTGATGGTAACGAGTTGTTTTTAGTAACGGCTAAAGATCATATCGTTGCAGTTGATGCACGTAGTGGTACTGAATTATGGCAAAATAAAGATCTTCAATATCGTCAACTAAGTGCGCCTGCTGTTATTGATGGCTATTTAGTTACTGGTGATGCTGAAGGGTATCTACACTGGTTAGATACTCAATCAGGTGAATTTGTATCACAAGAGTCGATTGATGGTAGCGGTATTGCGGTTCCGCCAGTTGCATTAGATAACAATGGGTTTATTGTTGTCACTCGTGATGGCGAAATCAACAAAATGCAAATATCGAAATAAGTCGGTATACTGTCACTAGATTAATTTGTCGGCTCCAGCTGTCTTATGCAGTTGGAGCCGTTGTTGTTATATCCGTTGTGTATATTATTGTCGGATGAAGATAAGTAAATATGCTTATTTGAGGCAAGAATGAACGGTTGTATGTCAATTAAGACTATGAAAAATAAGAGGTAGTTATGATTCCTGTTGTTGCCCTTGTCGGGCGCCCTAACGTGGGTAAATCGACGTTGTTCAATCGTCTTACCCGCACGAGGGATGCACTTGTTGCAGACTTTCCTGGTTTAACTAGGGATCGTAAATACGGTAGAGCTGAGTTAGAAGAGCACGAATTTATTGTTATTGATACCGGTGGTATTGATGGTACAGAAGAAGGTGTTGAAAGCAAAATGGCTGAACAGTCATTAGCGGCAATCGAAGAAGCAGATGTTGTACTGTTTCTTGTTGATGGTCGTGCTGGATTAACATCTTCTGATGAAGCAATTGCAAAACACCTTCGTAGCCGTGAAAAGCCAACATTTTTAGTGGTAAACAAAGTTGACGGTATGGATCCCGACAGCGCGAGTGCAGAATTTTGGCGTTTAGGCGTTGATGCTATGTACCAAATTGCAGCCACTCAAAACCGTGGCGTAACTGCGCTAATGGAACGTGCTTTAGCGCCATTCTCTGATAAATTAAATGCAGAGTTAGCCGCGGCAAATGGCGAAGATGGTGAGCTTATACTTGAAGATTTAACATCAGTTAAAGATATCGAGAAAGCTAATCTTTCTGAAGAAGATGCTGAAGCTGCGTATAAACGTCTACAAGAACAACCTATTAAGATGGCTATCATTGGTCGTCCTAACGTAGGTAAATCAACGCTGACTAACCGTATTTTAGGTGAAGAACGCGTTGTTGTTTACGATATGCCAGGAACGACACGTGACTCTATTTACATTCCAATGGAACGTGATGGTCAAGAGTACGTATTGATTGATACCGCTGGTGTCCGTCGTCGTAAGAACATGAGCATGGCGGTTGAGAAGTTTTCTGTTATCCAAACATTGAAAGCTATCGAAAATGCCAACGTTGTGTTGTTAGTGATTGATGCCCGCGAAAATATTTCAGATCAAGATTTAAGTTTACTTGGTTTTGTACTGAACTCTGGTCGCTCGTTAGTGATTGCAGTTAATAAGTGGGATGGTTTAAGTAACGACGTTAAAGAGCGTGTTAAATCTGAACTTGATCGTCGTCTTGGTTTTGTTGACTTTGCGCGTATTCACTTTATTTCTGCACTACACGGTACCGGTGTTGGTCATTTATATGAATCAGTTATTGAAGCATATAAGTCAGCAACTAAACGTATCAGTACATCTTTGCTAACCCGTATTATGCAAATGGCACAAGATGATCACCAGCCACCAATGATTCGTGGCCGTCGTGTGAAACTTAAATATGCCCATGCTGGTGGTTATAACCCACCAATTATTGTTATTCACGGTAACCAAGTAAGTGACTTACCAAGTTCTTACAAACGTTACTTGATGAACTACTACCGTAAGTCATTAGAAATGATGGGTACACCTATTCGAATTCAATTCCAGAGTAGTGAGAACCCATTTGAAACGACAAAGCAAAAGTTGACTGTTTCTCAAGAACGTCAGCGTAAGCGCTTAACCAGTGCTTTACACGATCGTCGTAAGTAATTTAGCGATAGAGTGTATTGTCTCTTGATGTAAAAGCCCAGCCATTGTGTTGGGCTTTTTTATAAGGAAAATATCATGGTTGTTGTTACACCAACAATTGTTATGCCAACGATTATTACGCCAACAAAAGTACTTTTCACTCAAAATATCTGGCAAATAAACAGTGCCGTTGTTTGTGCTGTTGCTGCTAAAAATGGCGGCACGTGGATCGTTGTTGAGCAAACACCCTTTCATCCTGTAAGTCATATTTGGCCAGATCATCCCGCGGATCGTGGTGAATTAATTTATCAATCCCAGCATTATACTGTGACAGATTGTGTTGTAGGTGCGATAGAAATAGCTACGCAGCAATTATATATTGCCGCTGATATTCCTGTTAAACGTGAGACTGATGGTTGGGTGTTTGTTGTGGCTCATCATCTAGCATTACCGCTTGCTCTTTGTGTTGGTAAAGAGGTAACACTGGTGGTTGATAAAGCATATCAACAGGGGTTAAGCCGTGGTCACAGTGGCGGTCATTTATCATCATTAGCATTAAATAAAGTGCTACATACTGATTTTTGGCGAAAAGATCCGAGTCGACGTGATGAGCTTGGCTATTACGATTTCCATAGTTACGCGCAAGAAAAGAGCATTGCGAGTGAAAATTGTAATACTGATCATTATCGATTAGGTAAAACTTTGCGTAAACGTGGACTTAATAGTGTTGAAATGATCGCGGATATTGAACAAATAACCGTTAAAATTAACCAACAATTAGCGTTATGGGTAGCATTAGCGACGCCAATAGTGATGCGTCGTGAAGGTGATGCATTAACAGATTCTCGTTATTGGCAATGTGATCTTGGTGATGAGGGAATCATTGAAATTCCCTGTGGTGGAACGCATGCGACCTCATTAGCAGAATATCTTGCGTTAACGGTAAAGTTTGAAGTTATCTCTGATCAACAATTAGTAATGATAACGACGGCCGTTATGGCATAAATAATAATATGATCATGATATTTAAATCGTCTAAGGACGATTTTTTTGTAGGTGTAATTGCCTATTTTTTATAGCGTTAGCAAAGGTGAAGATAACTGTTTTTATTGTTGAATGAGAATAACTCTGCGTTATCTTAATATTTAATATGGTCAATATTTATACTTTTTTCAATATGATCCTGATTTATTAAATATTAGATCATAGCAGTTTTTGTGATATTTTTTAGAGTTTAATGCTGTTTAAAATTCATATACAGGATATGTAACTTATGCTTTCGGGATGTGTATTGATAAATATTCTTTTGAGAGCTGATCGCTGATCAAGTTTAATAAACACAATGATCACCCATAAGGGTGATGATCATATTAGGGATCATGGTGTCATTATGACAATGAGTGATCGAGAGAATTATGAAGCATTAGTTAGGGTTGTGCTAAATATTTAAAAAGTGATATTTAATTTTAGTAGCATCTAACGCAATAATTTTGCATGCTAGAATAAATTCATTTAGGAGTAAAAGAGAGTGATTAAAAATACTTGTCCGCAATGTGAGAGTGAATTGAGTTGGAAAGATCAGGGATATTTTTGTGAGTATTGCCAACAAAAAGTGACTAAAACTGCATTTTGTCCTGATTGTTCTGAGCAATTAGAGAAATTACAAGCGTGTGGATCTGCGAGTTACTTTTGTAATTATTGTAATGAGTTAAAATCAAAATCACGCGTAAAAATCGTATTTAATAAAGCAGAAGATTAATATTTTAGCGCAATTATGCCGCAATAAAAAAATTATATTGCGGCATTGAAGAGTGATGGATAACGAGTATTAATTGTTATTAACGGTGGTATGAATCTTACCATCTGTGACTGTTGTGATCAGTTGATCACCCGCTTTAACTTGATCACAACGACGAATAAGATCCCCTTTATCATTACGCGTAATTGAGTAACCACGGCTTAGGGTTGCCAGTGGGCTTACGGTATCTAATTTTTCGGCAGATAACGATAATTTATGCTGAGCATTTAACAGGTTACGATCCATTGCATCCAATAAACGTCGCTTGGTATTAATAAGTGTGGTTGTGTTGTGTTGCAGACGTTGCTGTGGTGAATGAAGTGATAATTTATATTGGTTTTGAGTAATACGTTGTTGTTGTTTTTGTATTTTTTTCAGCATTATCTGCTGTAATCGACGGGTTATATCATCTAGGTGCTGTTGTTGTTGGTTTAAACGCAGCTGTGGATGTTGACGATCTAAACGGTGCTTTAATTGATTCACATGCTGTTTTTTATCAGCGAAATAAAACTGAATCGCATGGCGTAATTGTTGTTGTTTCTGAGCAATTTTATCGGTTTGTGCTGAGCTATCACGACTGATTAATTCTGCCGCAGCAGAGGGCGTCGGTGCGCGCATATCTGCGACAAAATCAGCAATGGTGACATCAACTTCATGGCCGACAGCACTGACGATCGGGATCTGACTTGCTGCAATGGTTCGTGCAACAATTTCTTCGTTAAATGCCCATAAATCTTCTAATGAACCACCCCCTCGACCAACAATTAAAATATCACATTCTTGGCGTGAGTTTGCCCGTCCAATGGCTTGAGCTATTGATATGGCTGCACCATCACCTTGAACCATTGTCGGATAAATAACCACCGCTAAACTTGGATCTCGACGTTTTAATACTTGCAGAATATCGTGAAGAGCTGCGCCTGTTTTAGAGGTAATAATACCGACACGTTGAGGTTGTTGTGGTAATGGTTTTTTCAATGCTTGAGCAAATAATCCTTCAGCAGCAAGGGTCATTTTTAGTTGTTCAAATTGTTGCTGTAAACGACCATCCCCTTCAGGTTGCATGCTTTCAATAATCAACTGATAGTCGCCGCGAGGTTCGTAAATTGATAACCGCGCTTTAACTAAAACTTGATTACCATTGCCGGGTTTAAAGCTGACATGGCGATTGGTACCTTTGAACATCGCGCATTTTACTTGAGCACGAGAATCTTTAAGGGTGAAATACCAATGGCCAGAAACGGGCATTGAAAAATTTGATAATTCGCCGACGAGCCAAACTATTCCCATTTCATTTTCAAGGATTAGGCGGACTTGTGCATTGAGACTGGAAACGGTGTAGATACGATCGTTGGATTGGCTTTGAGAAGCGAATAGAGTCACGAAGGAAGTACCTGCTAACGAACGAATGAATGGCGGCAGGCGGTCAAAAAACTATCAAATAGAACGAAAAACGCCTAGGCAGATCAATGGACAGATCTTGGCCGTATTTCGTCGACCGCATCACCGGATAGTTAACCGAAATATACTACTCAGCAAATGTTTTTTGTCAATTAAAAAAATAAAAATAATTCTAGCCAAACGATTGCTTCATACGTATAATCCGTTCGCAATATTTTAATCTTCTTTGTAAACCTTTAAATTGGTGTGAGATATTGCATGTTACGAATTAAAAAAGAAGCGTTGACGTTTGATGATGTATTACTAGTTCCTGCTCATTCTACAGTCCTACCTAACACTGCCGATCTGCGCACTCGTCTCACGAAAGAGATTGCTCTTAACATTCCTATGCTATCAGCATCTATGGATACAGTGACTGAAGGTCGCCTCGCCATTGCACTTGCTCAAGAGGGCGGCATTGGTTTTATCCACAAGAATATGTCTATCGAACAACAAGCGGCTGAAGTTCGCATGGTTAAAAAGTTCGAAGCAGGCGTTGTTGCAGAACCTGTTACTGTTAAACCAAATAACACTATCGCAGATGTTAAACGTCTGACCTTAGAAAATGGTTTTGCAGGTTATCCTGTGGTTGCAGATAACAATGAATTAGTTGGTATTATTACTGGCCGTGATGTTCGTTTTGTTACTGACCTTTCAATTAAAGTTGAAGAAGTAATGACTTCTAAAGAGAAGTTAGCTTCAGCAAAAGAAGGCGCATCTCGCGAAGAAGTTGAAGCGATTATGCAACAGTACCGTGTTGAAAAAGTACTGTTAGTTGACGACAATTTCCGCCTAAAAGGGATGATCACTGCGAAAGACTTCCAAAAAGCAGAACGTAAACCAAACGCGTGTAAAGATGAGCGCGGCAGTTTACGTGTAGGTGCTGCTGTTGGTGCTGGTGCGGGTAATGAAGAACGCGTTGCTGCATTGGTTGAAGCTGGTGTTGACGTATTACTTATCGATTCATCTCACGGTCATTCAGAAGGCGTTTTACAACGTATTCGTGAAACACGTGCCGCTTTCCCTAATCTTCCTATTGTTGGCGGTAACGTTGCAACAGCAGACGGTGCTCGCTCATTAATTGAAGCTGGCGTAAGTGCAGTTAAAGTGGGTATCGGCCCAGGTTCAATCTGTACTACACGTATTGTGACTGGTGTGGGTGTTCCTCAAATTACTGCGATTTCAGAAGCTGCATCAGTGGCTGATCAATACGGTATTCCAGTTATTGCTGATGGTGGTATTCGTTACTCTGGCGATTTATGTAAAGCGATTGCTGCGGGTGCATCATGTGTGATGGTTGGCTCAATGTTCGCTGGTACTGAAGAAGCACCGGGTGAAGTTGAACTGTATCAAGGTCGTTCTTATAAATCATACCGTGGTATGGGTTCACTTGGCGCAATGTCAAAAGGCTCTTCAGACCGTTATTTCCAATCAGATAACGCAGCAGATAAGCTTGTACCTGAAGGTATTGAAGGCCGTGTTGCTTACAAAGGTTTGATGAAAGAAATCGTTCATCAGCAAATGGGTGGTTTACGTTCAAGCATGGGTTTAACTGGCTCTGCAACAATTGAAGACTTACGTACTAAAGCTGAATTTGTACGGATTTCAGGCGCAGGCATGAAAGAGTCGCACGTACATGATGTGATAATCACAAAAGAAGCGCCTAACTACCGTACGGCTTAATTATTAAGCAGTCAGTATTCGTTGAACGAAAACGATTGCCTAAGTTGCGAAGTTAGATAAAATCGGGGCTAGATATAGCCCCCAATACATTCAATTTTTGAGATAGTTCTATAATGACCACTACCGCAAATATTCATGACCAACGTATTCTTATTTTGGATTTTGGTTCACAATACACTCAGTTAATTGCCCGCCGTATCCGTGAAATCGGCGTTTACTGTGAGCTTTGGAGCTGGGATGTTGATGAAGCTGATATTCGTGATTTCAATCCAAACGGTATTATTCTTTCTGGTGGTCCTGAAAGCGTAACTGAAGCGGGTTCTCCTCGCGCACCACAGTATGTATTTGAAGCGGGTGTTCCTGTGTTTGGTGTATGTTACGGCATGCAGACCATGGCAGAACAACTGGGTGGTAAAGTTGCAGGTTCTGATGAGCGCGAATTTGGTTATGCGCAAGTTAAAATTGTTGAGCAAACTGCTTTCTTAAAAGATATTCAAGATGCTGTTGCTGCTGATGGTACGCCATTACTTGATGTATGGATGAGCCACGGCGATAAAGTTGTCGAGATTCCAGCTGATTTTATTAAAGTTGCTGAAACTGATACTTGCCCATTTGCTGCAATGGCAAATGAAGACAAGCGCTTCTACGGTGTACAATTCCATCCTGAAGTAACGCATACTCGCCAAGGTATGAAGTTAATTGAAAACTTCGTGATGAATGTGTGTGGCTGTGAAAAGCTATGGACATCAGCTAATATTATTGAAGATGCAATTGCACGTATCAAAGAGCAAGTCGGTGACGATGAAGTTATCCTTGGTCTGTCTGGTGGCGTTGATTCGTCAGTCGTTGCAATGCTTATTCACCGTGCGATTGGCGATAAGCTAACATGTGTATTTGTTGATAACGGTTTACTTCGTCTTAACGAAGGCCAGCAAGTAATGGACATGTTTGGTGATGACTTTGGTCTAAAAATCATCCATGTTAAAGCAGAAGATCGTTTCTTAGATGCGCTTGCAGGTATTGATGAGCCTGAAGCGAAACGTAAGAAAATTGGTCACGTGTTTGTTGACATCTTTGATGAAGAATCAAAGAAATTAAAAAATGCTAAGTGGCTAGCACAGGGTACGATTTATCCTGATGTGATCGAATCAGCCGCATCTAAAACAGGTAAAGCGCACGTAATCAAATCTCACCATAACGTTGGCGGTTTGCCAGATGATATGGCAATGGGTTTGGTTGAACCATTACGTGAGTTATTTAAAGATGAAGTACGTAAGATCGGTCTAGAACTTGGTTTGCCTTATAACATGCTTTACCGCCACCCATTCCCTGGGCCTGGTTTAGGTGTTCGTGTGTTAGGCGAAGTGAAGAAAGAATACTGTGACTTACTACGTCGTGCAGATGCAATCTTTATTGAAGAGCTACATAACGCTGATCTTTACAATAAAGTATCGCAAGCGTTTACTGTATTCTTACCTGTACGTTCAGTGGGCGTGATGGGCGATGGTCGTAAGTATGATTGGGTTGTATCGCTACGTGCGGTAGAAACGATCGACTTTATGACTGCGCATTGGGCACATTTACCTTATGATTTCTTAGGTAAAGTATCGAATCGTATCATCAATGAAGTCAATGGTATTTCACGTGTTGTTTACGATATTTCTGGTAAGCCACCCGCAACGATTGAGTGGGAATAATTACAGGTTTATTAGCACTAATTGAATAAAAAAAGCACCTACGGGTGCTTTTTTTATGGCTGCTATTTAATGCGATTAAAGTAAGATTTATCTTTTTATTGGTTAGTTGTTACTTATTTGTTTGATTTATGTTTTTTGTAAGTGTCGTATTAATGATTGGTTACAATATGTAGTGGTTAGTAGGTGTTATTAGTAGGTTTATAACACTGTTTGTTGTGGTAGTTTCATTACAATCGTTCAGCGAATATTCATATTTGATTTGGACAAAAAATGAGATCGACTACATGTAAGTAGATCCGCATAGCAAACATAACCAGCATAAGGACATGGAATTACCATGAACGACAAAATACTGAAGCAAGCACCACCCCCTTCGACGAGTGCGATGGACAAGTTTTTAAATGGTATTGAGCGCACAGGTAATAAAATTCCTGATCCCGCGTTACTGTTCTTTTGGGGTTTAGTTACCGTTTGGATTCTTTCTGCTGTGCTATCGCAGTTTGATTTTGGCCTTATGCATCCAGTGACTAAAGAAGTTGTTCAAGTCAATAACTTGTTAACTGGCGATGCGATGGCAAGTTTCTTGGCGAACATGGTGAAAAACTTCACTGGGTTTGCGCCATTAGGTATTGTATTAGTTGCTATGTTAGGTGTGGGTGTTGCTGAAGCGTCAGGCTTTATTAATACTGGCCTGAAAAAGATGCTAAATGTTACGCCAGCTAAGCTACTTACGCCGATGCTGATTTTAGTGGCAATTGTATCGCACACTGCTGCTGATGCAGGTTATGTATTGGTTATTCCTCTTGGTGGTATCATTTTCCACGCAGCTGGTCGTCATCCTCTTGCGGGTATTGCAGCGGCGTTTGCTGGTGTTTCTGGTGGTTTCTCTGCTAACTTTATTCCTTCTGGTATCGACCCATTACTAGCGGGCTTTACCCAAGAAGCTGCACGTATCATGGATCCAACTTACATTGTTAACCCGTTAGCAAACTTAATGTTCACTGGTCTATCATCGTTCATTATTGTGGGTATTGGCTGGTACATCACCGATAAAGTAATTGAGCCTCGTTTACAAAAAACAGCGATTGATGAAGATGCAGAAGAAGCACCTGATATGGGTTCTTTTACGCCACTAGAAAGCAAAGCATTCTCATACGCTGGCTGGACAATGGTTGTGGGTATTGTGCTATTAGTTGCTGCAGTATGGCCTGAAACCTCGCCATTGCGTTCGCCTACGGGTGAAGTTGCTGCCTTTAATGCACCAGTGATGCAATCTATTGTACCGTTGATTTTCATTCTGTTTGTTATTCCCGGTATTATCTACGGTAAAGTTGCAGGTACATTTAAGCAAAGTGGTGATGTGATTAAAGCGATGTCGACTACCATGGCGGGTATGGCTGGCTTTATGGTAATGGTGTTCTTTATTGCTCAGTTCTTGGTGGCGTTTACGCAATCAAACTTAGGTACGCTATTAGCACTTTCTGGTGCGCAATTATTGCAACAAATGAACTTACCGGGTCAAGTCACCATCGTTGGTATGATTCTACTAACAGCCAGTGTTAACTTATTGGTGGGCTCAGCGTCTGCTAAGTGGGCATTGATTGGTCCTATTATGGTTCCAATGTTAATGGCAGTGGGTATTTCACCGGAATTAACTCAAGCGGCTTACCGTGTTGGTGACTCTGTCTCTAACATTATTTCACCAATGATGGTGTTCTTCCCATTAGTGGTTGTTTACATGCAACGTTATGTTAAGAGTTCAGGTATTGGCACCTTAGCGTCAATGATGATGCCGTATTCAATTGCAATGTTAATTGGTTGGACTATCTTCCTATTAGTATTCTGGACCCTAGGTATTCCTCTAGGTGTTCAAGCGCCTTACACTTACAGTATGTAAATAATTAGAGTTGAATAACGATAGTGAGTATTAATAAATAATTATCGTTAACGAAAAAAAGCCTCGAACAGGTAAACTGTTTGAGGCTTTTTTGTCTTTTATTAATCCCTGTCTGCAAAGAGGAGTTTAATAAAAATTAGCGGTTATTTATTGAAGTTTTCAACGTGGAAGCGAAGATGATCGTCAATAAATGAGGCCATAAAGTAGTAGCTGTGGTCATAACCATCTTGCATACGCACTTCTAGTGGGTAGCTATTTGCTTCCGCTGCTGCAACAAGGGTTTCAGTACGAAGCTGACCATCATTGTAGAAGTTATCGTGCGTGCCTTGATCAACCAACATTGGTAATTTAACTTCAGCAATACGCATCAATTCACTTGAATCATATTGCTTCCAGTTTTTAGTATTACTACCAAGATAACCAGTAAGCGCTTTTTGGCCCCAAGCACTATTCATTGGATTCGAGATAGGACTAAATGCTGATGCAGAGCTATAACGCTCAGGATTACGTAATGCAATCATCAATGCGCCATGTCCACCCATTGAGTGACCAGTGATGGCGCGTTGATCAGTGACTGGGAAGTGTGCTTCAATCAATGTTGGTAATTCATTCACAATGTAATCATACATATGGTAATGACGGTTCCACGGTGCTTCTGTTGCATTAACATAGAAACCAGCACCAAGACCAAAGTCATACGCACCTTGTGGGTCGTCAGCAACACCTTCACCACGAGGGCTAGTATCTGGAGCAACAATAGCGACACCCAATTCAGCAGCCATACGTTGTGCGCCTGCTTTTTGCATAAAGTTTTCATCAGTACATGTCAGTCCTGATAACCAGTAAATAACGGGTACTTTTTGTCCTGCTGCACATTGTGGTGGCAGGTAAATAGTAAAACGCATATCGCAATTAAGGACTTCTGAACGGTGAGTATATTGCTTATGCCAGCCGCCAGCGCTTTTGTTACAACTAATATTTTCTAAAGGCATTGGATTTAGTCTCTTGTTAAAGCTGCGCAGAGTGTAGGCGCTCTGCGCATTTTTTATGACGTTATTAGAATAAAGCTTATTTTAGGAAAGCTTACTTATCGAAGTGAATAACCGTACGGATACTCTTACCTTCGTGTAGTAGCTCAAAAGACTTGTTGATGTCTTCTAGA